>NZ_JBHWZO010000212.1:0-11106 GCF_042728455.1 Promicromonospora sp. NPDC060204 | reverse complement strand
GAGCACCGGTCCCGACCCGCCCTGCCTGTGTCAGCCCTGTTCCGCGTCAGCCGGCCGCCGTCACCTGGATGATCAGCGCCTGCATCGGCCACAGCGTGGGGAGCTGCAGCCCGACCTCGGTCAGCACGGAGCCGGGCACGTCAACGGCCTCCTTGCCGAGCCAGCCGGGCGTGATGCCACCCATCCACTTCGCGGAACCCACCTCGTCGCGCACCCGCACGCTGTAGCGCCGGGCCGGGTCGAGCCCGTCGAGCCGCACCCGCTCCGTCAGCGCGTCCTGGAGCGAGGCCATGGTCGCCACCGTCCACACGCCCGCGGCGCGGTCGGGGGAGACGAAGCCCGTGACCCGCAGCGCGGGGTCCACCGTGTCGCCGTGCACGACCGTGCCGGTGTGCACGAGCGACCGGAGCTCCTTGTAGAGCGCCGCGTACGCCGTGACCGCGACCAGCTCGTCGTCCGTGCAGGCCAGCAGGTCCCACTCGAACCCGGCGTGGCCCTGGAGCGCCGTGGCCACGCGGTACGAGAGGTCGGTGGTGCGCCCCGACGAGTGCGCGGGCGACGGGCCGACGTGCGCCCCGATCAGCTCGGGCGGCAGTACGAGCGACGTCCACCGCTGGATGTCCTGGCGCTCCACCGGGTCGTTGGAGTCGGAGGCCCACACGCGGTCGGTGATCTCCAGGATCCCCAGGTCGGTCCGTGCACCGCCCGAGGAGCACGACTCGATCTCCAGCCCCGGGTGGTCGGCCTTGAGCCGGGCGATCAGGGCGTACGCGGCCAGCGTCTGCACGTGGGTGCCCGGCCGCCCGACGCCGTCCGCCCCGACGTGGACGGGCTCCGTGAGGTCGCGGTTGTGGTCCCACTTGATGAAGTCGATGCCCAGCTCCGTGACCAGGGCCGAGATCTGGCCGCGCACGTGCTCCCACGCCTCGGGGACGGCGAGGTCCAGCACGTACTGCGTGCGGAACGACAGCCCGTCCGGCGACGGGACGGCCGCGGTGTTCGAGAGGATCCACTCCGGGTGGGCGCGGGCCAGGTCGGAGTCGAGGTTGACCATCTCGGGCTCGAACCACAGCCCGAACTCCATGCCCAGCTCGTGGACCAGACCCGCGAGCGGGCCCAGGCCGTCGGGCCACACGTCGTGGTCGACCACCCAGTCGCCCAGCCCGGTGGTGTCGTCGCGCCGGGAGTGGAACCAGCCGTCGTCGAGCACGAAGCGCTCCACGCCCACCGCCGCGGCGCGCCGCGCGAGCCGCTCCAGCTTGGCCGGGGAGTGGTCGAAGTACACGGCCTCCCACGTGTTCAGCACCAGCGGCCGCGGGCTCGTCACGTGCTGCGGACGCGCCCGCATCCAGGTGTGGAACCGGTCCTGGACGCCGTCCAGGCCCCGCGGTGACCAGGCGAAGTACGCGACCGGCGTGCGGTACGCCGTGCCGGGCGCCAGCCGGACCTCGCCCGGGCGCACGAGCTCGCCCGCCCCGAGCAGCGTCGCGTGCTCGGTGAGGTGGTCCACGCGGTGCGTCACGTCGGCGCTCCACCCCAGGTGGGTCGCCCAGGCCTCGCCGGTGCGGTGGCGCGGCGTGCCCGACGACGCCACCGTCACCCAGGGCGCGTCGTGACCCGACCGGCCCCGGCGGGTCTGCCGGGCCGTGCTGCCGCCCGGCATCGGCGTGGTCACCGGCGACTTCTCGCGGGACCAACGGCCCGTGAACTGGGTCAGGTGGTCCGCCGCCCGCGGCACGGGCAGCGTGGCCTCCAGCCAGTGCACGTCCACGGGGTCGTCGCCGTCGTTCGCCAGCTCGTGCCACAGCAGGACGAGCCCGCCCGCGCCGACCTCCAGGTGCGAGCGCAGCGTCAGCCCCAGGTCCGGGTCGTGGGCCGTGACCAGCAGGTCGACGGTGTCCCGCTCCACCTCGGTGACGGTCCAGCGTGGGAACAGCGAGATGCCGCCCGCCGCCACGAGCAGGCCGGGGCGGCCCGCCCAGCCGTCCGACTCCTGCGGCAGCAGGGAGGGCCGCCACGCGGCGTCGAGCGTGCCGGGCGCGGTCTGCCGGCTGGTCGCCGAGTCGAGCGCCTGCAGGTCGGCGGGCGACAGGTCGCCCAGGTCGGGGCCCCAGTGGAGCACGAGCGGCAGCCCGCGCTCGGGGTGGGCCACGACCACGGCGACACCGTCGCGGCGCAGCACCGACCAGCTCGTGACCTCGTCGAACCTGTGCATCGTGCTGTCCTCTCGCCCCCTGAACCACACCGTACGCGCGGTCACTGACAGGGGATCGGGTTTCGTCCTGCTCGTGCGGGTGATGTGCCGCGGGTGGTGACGCGCCTAGCGCGCCACGAGGTCGTTCTCGGTGCGCAGCACCGGCCGGGAGACCAGCGCCGCCGGGTCGAGGTCGCGGCTCGTCGTCACGTGGAACACCGCCGTCGTGCCCGCCGGGAGGTCGACCACCTGCTCGTCCACCTCGGCGTCCGGGTCGAGCCGGTCGGCCAGCACGGACACGCCGAGCGCCAGCGACGTCGCCGTCACCTCGACGCGGTAGCCGTCGTCCTGGGCGGTGACCGCGGTCTCCAGCGGCGCGGAGTCGAGCGCCAGGTCCTTGCTCTCGGCCCAGCGGTGCAGCCCGCGCTCCGCGCCGAGGGCCACGACCAGCACCTCGTGCGCGGCGTCGGCCACTGCGACCAGGTCGCCCTCGAGCGGGACCAGGGTCACCGAGCGCGGCGGCACCACGACCTCGCTGTCCGACGTCGCCAGCACCTCGCCGCCCAGCGTGGTCCGGGCCGCCGCGACGGGGCCGGCCCACGGCTCGTCGGTGTCGTTGACCAGCGCAGCGACCAGCCCGTCGCCGCGCGGCTGCACCGTGACCGCCCGGTCGGCGAACGCGTTCCGCAGCGCGTACCAGAGCGGCTTGCGTCGGCCGTCGCCGTCCACGGCGGCCCAGGACGTGACGGGCCAGCAGTCGTTGAGCTGCCACACGATCGCGCCCGCGGTACGCGGCCACCACGACCGGTAGTGCTCCACGGCGTGCCGCACCGCGCGCGCCTGGTTGAGCTGCGTGGCCCAGTGCCAGTCGACGAAGTCCTCGGGGACGTCCAGGTGCGGGGCCAGGCCGCGGTCCAGCTTGCCGTTGCCGTCGATCGCCTTCTGGTGCAGCAGGAAGACCTCGGACTCCTTGAAGCCCTCCGGGACGGCAGCGCCGTCCGGCCCGTCAGCGCTGTCAGGAAGGATCGCCCTCGTCAGGGTCGCCCAGGTGGCCGGGCCCTGGAAGCCGAACTCCGACGCGAAGCGCGGCACGTCGTCGCGGTAGTGGGTGTAGTCCACGCGGTTCCACACGTCCCACTGGTGGTGCGTGCCGTGGTCCGGGTCGTTGGGGTGCACCTGCTCGGGCGTGAAGCCGGGGGAGTAGGGCGAGCCGTCCGAGTAGGGGCGGGTCGGGTCGACCTCGGCCAGCACCTGCGGGAAGAGCTCGTAGTAGTAGCCGGCGCCCCAGGTCAGGTCGCCCAGCCGCTCCTTCCAGCCCCAGTCCTCGTGGCCCCAGATGTTCTCGTTGCCGCCGTTCCACAGCACCAGCGACGGGTGCGGCGCCAGCCGGGCGGCGTTCTCCCGCAGCTCGGCCTCGAACTCGGACCGGTGGGGCTCCTCCTCGGGGTAGGCGGCGCAGGCCAGCAGGATGTCCTGCCAGACCATGACGCCCTTCTCGTCGCAGACGTCGTAGAAGTCGTCCGACTCGTAGATGCCGCCGCCCCACACCCGCAGCAGGTTGAGGTTGGCGCCCAGCGCCTGGTCCACCCGCCGTTCGAGGCGCTCGCGCGTGATCCGCGTCAGCAGGTGGTCGTCGGGGATCCAGTTGGCCCCGCGCGCGAAGACCCGCTTGCCGTTGATCAGGAACGTGAAGCCAGTGCCGTGCTCGTCGCGCTCGCGGTCCACCTCGACGGTGCGGAACGCGACCCGGCCGGACCACGCGTCCAGCGGGTTCGAGCGGTCCTCGCCGTCGCCCTCGTAGAGGGTGACCTCGATCGGATAGAGGGGCTGGTCGCCGTGCCCGGCGGGCCACCACAGGTCGACGTCGCCGGCCTCGACCCGCACGTCCAGGACGCCGCCGGCCCAGCCGGCCGGGATCCCCGTGCTGGTCCCGCGGTCCCCGACGGAGACGTCGACGGTCAGCCGCGGCGTGTCGGCCAGGCCGGAGGCCTCGATCTCGACGCGCACGTCGACCAGCCCCGTGCCGTCGTCGGCCACGGTGGCCAGCGGGGTCACCCGGGCCAGCCGGGCCACCCGCCAGCGCTCCACCCGCACGGGCTTCCACAGGCCGGCCGTCTGCAGGTCCGGACCCCAGTCCCAGCCGAACGAGCAGGCCATCTTGCGCACCATGTTGAACGGTTGGTCGTAGGCCATGGGGCGGACGCCGAGCCGCTCCGCCTCGGCCTCGGCCGTCTCGATCGCGGAGTCGAGGTCGACCACCAGGTTGGCCGGCGTGCCCACGAGCTCGCGCACGTCATAGCGGTACGAGCGGTGCATGTTCGCGGTGCGGCCGAGCTGGGTGCGGCCCTGGCCGACGGCGGCGTGCTCCACGTCCGTGTCGACCGCCACGCCGGCCACCGTGTCGATGCCCTCGAAGAGCAGGTCGACGCGCTCGTCGTCCGCGGCGGGCGGCTCGTCCAGGACGGTCGCGTACCGCCAGGTGGTGCGCTTCATCCAGGCGACCGAGGTCTCGTTCGTGCCGAGGTACGGGTCGGGGATGAGCCCCTGCTCCAGCAGGGCGGTGTGGCTCGTGCCCGGGACCGTCGCCGGGACGGGGACCCCGGCGAGGTCCGCCGGGACGGGGCCGCCCGTCGCGGTCAGGGTCCAGTCGGTCAGGTCGCGGCTGATCTTCATCGATCCTCGTCCTCCCAGAGCGGTGCGCTCAGTGCGTGTGCGAGCGTCCCGAGCATAGGGTGCGCGTCGCCGCGGATCGAACCGATACCACCGGGTGGTTCGCCGCCCTCGGGACGGCGTTCAGTCGGGCCGGACCACCAGGCCGAGCCGCTCGGCGAGGAGGATCGCCTGGGCCTCGCTGACCACCGCTCCGGTGAGGTTCGCCGTCAGGGGGTCGAGCGACGACAGGTCGCTGCCGCGCAGGTCGGCGTTGGTGAGGTCGGCCTCGTGGAGGTCCGCGGCCGACAGGTCGCAGCCGACCAGGACGCCCCCGGCCGCCTTGATGCCCGACAGGTCTGCCTCGCGCAGCCGGACGCCCTCGAGCTGCGCACCGGCGAGAGCCGCGCGGTGCAGGTTGGTGAAGGACCAGTTGCCGCCCTCGACCTTGAGCAGGTCGAACCGGCAGTTGTTGAACTGCGAGCCCACGAGCTTGCAGCGTTCCAGCTTCGCGTCGAAGAAGACGCACGCGTCGAAGACGCACGACGTGAACGCGAACTCCGTCAGGTGGGCGCTGTTGAAACGGACGCCCCGGAACACGCACGAGTCGAAGGTGGCGCCCGTCCCCGTGGTCTCCGTCAGGTCCATGTCGGCGAACAGCGTGGCCATGTGGTCCTCGCCGGACAGGTCGCGGGCGTACCAGTCCTCGCCCCTGACGGTGAGCTCTGTGGCGGGCATCCGGATCATGCGGTCGACCCTACGGGTACCCACTGACAGTGCCCCGCCGACCACGCCCCGACGACGACGCCCCGCCGCTGCGGGCGGCGGGGCGTCGGGTTCACGCGGTCAAGAAGTCAGGCGGTCACACGGTCAGGCGGCGTCCGGGAACGGGACGCCCGTGGTCGCGTGGCAGCGGTAGCCGTTCGGGTTCTTCGCGGCCGACAGGTACTGCTGGTGGTAGTCCTCGGCGTAGTAGAACGGCCCGGCCTCGGCGGCGGGGGCGATCTCCGTGGTGATCGCGTCGTACCCCTTGGCGCTCAGCACCTCGGCGTAGCGCTTCGCCGTCTCCTGCGCGGCCTCGGCCTGCTCCGGCGTGGTCCAGTAGATGCCGGAGCGGTACTGGGTGCCCACGTCGTTGCCCTGGCGGAAGCCCTGCGTCGGGTCGTGCCGCTCCCAGAAGATCTTGAGCAGCTCGGCCTCGCTGACCTTGGTCGGGTCGTACGCCACGAGCGCGGTCTCCGTGTGGCCGGTCCGCGCGGTGCAGACCTCCTCGTACGTCGGGTTGGGCGTGGTGCCGCCCATGTAGCCGACGGCAGTGCTCACGACACCGGGGACCTGCCAGTAGATCTCCTCGGCGCCCCAGAAACAGCCCATCGCCAGGTAGAGCACCCGCGTGCCCGGCTCCCACGGCCCCGTGATCGACGAGCCCAGCACGGTGTGCGGGCGCGGGGCCTGGAGCAGCGGTGCGGAGCGCCCGGGCAGGGCGTCCTCGGGGGCCACCATGGTGGTCTTGCTCGAACCGGAGCCCGGGCCGAAGAGGGAGTTCAGGAAAGTCATCGAACACACATCCTTTGGGTCTGATTCGTGCGGTGGCACGTTTGTCCATCACAACACGCGCGGGATCGGCGGTGTTCCGCTCAAATCCTTCTGCCGTCGGCAGATCCGGTGGCACCACACGCGCGCGCAGGCCATCGTCGGCACATGAGCAGCGAGGTCTCCACGGTAGCGGTCCTGTCCGACGTCCACGGGGTGCTCCCCGTCCTGGAGGCGGTGCTCGCGGAACCCGACGTGGCGGCCGCCGACCGGGTGGTCGTCACCGGCGACCACGCCGCCGGCCCGCAGCCCGTCGAGGTCCTGGACCGCCTCCGGGCCCTGGGGGAGCGGGCCGTGCTGGTCCGCGGGAACGCGGACCGCGAGCTGGTGGCGCTGGCGCGCGGCGGCAGCACCGACATCCCGGACCCGGTCGCGCCGTGGGCCGCGTCCCGGCTGCGGCCCGACGACGTCGCGCTGCTCGCCGGCCTGCCGCACCCCGTCGAGCTGGCGGTGCGCGGGTTCGGCCGCGTCGTCTTCTGCCACGGCACCCCGCGCGACGACGAGGAGGTGGTGCTCGTCGACTCCTCGCTGGAGCGCTGGGCCGACGTGCTCGGGGGCCTCGACGCCGACGTGACCACCGTGGTCATGGGACACACCCACATGCCGTTCGTCCGGCTCGTCGACCGGCGCCTGTGCGTCAACCCCGGCAGCGTCGGCATGCCGTACGGCCGCGCCGGCGGGTCGTGGGCCCTCCTGCGCGACGGCCAGGTCGAGCTGCGGCACACCCCGGTCGACGTCGAGGCGGCCGTCGCCGCGGTGGCCGCCGGGAGCGCCTACCCCGGGGCGGAGGAGTGGGCGCGGGAGTACGTGACGTCGGCCAACAGCGACGCCGACGCGCTGCGGGCGTTCGGCCCGCGGGACGGGCGAGCCGAAGGCGGCACACCTTGATGTAGGGCATTGGGTAGGGCATCATGTAGGGCATGATGAAGACGAGCATCTACCTGGACGAGCAGCGCAAGGCTGATCTTGACCGTGTGGGCGCGCTCACAGGTCGATCGCAGGCGGATCTCATTCGCGAGGGGATCGACCAGGTGATCCACGACCATCTGCGCACACGCCCGAAGATGAAGGGGCGACTGCGGCAGCACGGCCTGACCCGCCGTGTCGACGAGCTCATGGACGGCTTCGGCGAGTGATCGTCGTCGCCGACACCGGAGGGATCGTCGCGGCCATGGATCCGGGCGAGCCACAGCACGACCAGTTCCGGGAGACGCTCGAGTCGGCCAGAGTCGCGGTCGTTACACCGCTGGTGATCGCCGAGGTCCACTACCTGTTGAGCGCTGCAGGCGAGCACCTGGCGGCGAGCGACTTCCTGGAGAACGTCACGGACGGCTTCTTCGAGGTGGCAGACCCGCGACCGGAGGACTACGGCACCGCGAGGGCTCTTATCAAGAAGTACGAGGGGACGATGCAGCGCAAGCGTCGCAAGCCCGGGTCCTTGGACCTCGCGGATGCCATGAACGTGGTCGTGGCCGGTTCCTTGGGGACCAACCTGGTCGTTGCGACCGATCAGGACTACCGCGTGGTGAGCCCGCTCAGCGGACACGAGTACTTCGCGATCCTTCCGGCAGACGGCGAGCACGTCTGAGCGTCCGATCGGACGGGCCGCTCAGAGCTGAGCCGCGAAGCGCTCCACGGCTCCGGTGACACGCGCGAGGATCTCGTGCGACCGGCGCCAGTCGCTTACCTCGAGCGAGTGGTCCGCGCCGTCGACCTCCAGCACCTCCGTGTCCGGGGCGGTCACGACACCGCCGTCCCACAGCGGGTCCGCCGTGCCGCCGGCGAGCAGCGCCGGCGCCCTCCCGGCGGCGATCGCGGCACGGACCGGCTCGGACGCCTGGCCGGTGAGCACCGGCGTCAGCCAGACTCCCGGGAGGCCGAGGTCCACCGCGACCGGCAGGGCGAACGAGCCGAGCGACTTGGCGACCACGAGGTGCCGGCCGCCGTCGGGCACCGACGCGTTCCGGATCGCCTCCCCGTAGGTCCGGCGGGCCTCGCCCCAGTCCGGGGAGAGCTCGTCCCAGGCGAACGTGCGGACGGTCCAGCCGGCCGCGCGCAACGTCTTGGCGGCGTACCAGAGCAGCGGGCCCTGCGCGGTGTACCCGCTGCCCGGGAGGACCGTCGCGACCCGCGCGGGATCGCCCGCGGTCGTGCTGATCTGCCAGGTCGTCATCCCGCCACCGTAGCCTCGGCGGCCCGCCGACGTCAGCGTCATTGACGACGACGGCGGCGGCGACGGCGACGGCGACGGCGGCGGTGTCGGCGTCGGTGGCGATGTCAGTGGCCCGGCGTAGCGTCCTGTCCATGGCCGACACCGACACCGAGGTCCTGTTCACCGACGTCGCGGCGTGGCGCGCGTGGCTCGACGAGAACGAGGAGACGTCGGACGGCGTCTGGCTGATCCTCGCGCGCAAGGGCAAGGACGCCCCGACCACCCTGACGTACGACACCGCGCTCGACGAGGCGCTGTGCAGCGGCTGGATCGACGCGCAGGGCCGCAGCCGGGACGACACGACGTCGCTCCAGCGGTTCTGCCCGCGCCGGTCTCGCAGCCGCTGGTCCGCACGGAACGTGCGCATCGTGGCCCGCCTGACCACCGAGGGGCGCATGCGACCCCGCGGCCAGCAGGAGATCGACAAGGCCAAGGCCGACGGCCGCTGGGACGTCGCGTACGAGGGCAGCAAGAACATCGAGGTGCCGCCCGACCTCGCGGAGGCGCTCGCGGCCAGCCCGCGGGCGACGGCGATGTTCGGGATCCTCACGGCGCAGAACCGGTTCGCGATCCTCTTCCGTGTCACCGGCGTCAAGAAGCCGGAGACGCGGGCGCGGAACATCGCCAAGTTCGTGGGCATGCTGGAGCGGGGCGAGACGGTCTACCCGCAGAAGCGGAAGCTGGAGGACTGACCGCGGCCGCGATCTGCCCAGGAGCTGCCCTGAAAGTGTCCTTGAGATCCGCTGAGCGGCTTCACTAGGGTTCCTGGCGGCGGCGGTTCCCGCAGCGCCGAGACCGGGGAGGGCCGTGGACAGCGAGGTCGTACTGCGGCTCGAGTCGGGAGACGTGCTGGTCACCTTCGTGCCGAGCGCCCCCAGGTCGCCGTCCGGCGCCGCTCGTCCCGAGCGTCCCGCCGTCCGGGGCACGACGGCGGCCGACGCGCTCGACGCCGTGGCCACGCGGCTTGCCGCCGACGGCGCCAGCGTGCACCCGGGCCTCGAAGCGCTGCTCGGCCTGCCGGAGGCGGCCCTCCTGCTGCACACGCTGGAGACGTACCTGGAGCTCGCGGGCAGCGCGCGGGCGACGGCGGCGGCGCTGCACCTGCACCGCACCTCGCTGTACTACCGGCTCCAGCGGGTCGAGCTGCTCGCCGGCACCGACCTCAAGGACGGCACCGAGCGGCTCGCCCTGCACCTGGCGCTCCGGGTCGCCCGGGCGGCGGGCCGGCTCCCCGACCAGGCGGCCGCGCCGGGCGCGTAGCCGGTCCGGCACGGCCGCACCGGCACGTCACCGCACCGGCACGACCGCACCGGCACTACCGCACCGGCAGGTCACCGCACCGCCCGCTCCGCGATGGTGGCACCGAGCTCGCGGCCCGTGACCCCCTCGGGCCAGCCCCGCAGCAGGCTGCCGTCCTTGCCGACCAGGGCCACCAGCGGCGCCTCGGCGACCGCGTACCTGAGCCACGCGTCGCCGGTCGGGTCCACCGCCACGGGATAGGTGATGTCGTTCTCCTCGACGTAGGCGGCGACGTCGCCGGGGTCGGAGAGGTTCGCGACGCCGAGGAACAGCACCTGGTCCTCGTACTCCTCGACCACGTCGTTGATCGGCCCCTGCTGCGCCGTGCAACGGGTGCACCAGGTCTCGAAGAACACGAGGACGACGGGGCGTTCCGCCCACTGTTCGGCCAGGTCCAGCGTGGTGCCGTCGGTCAGCTCCAGGGTGAGCGAGGGCGCCGGAGGCGCGTCGTCGGGCGCGAGCCGGAACTCGACGCCCGTGGGGACCGGCCCGGGCAGCTGCCCGCGCGGGGTCCCGGTGCAGCCGGCGAGGGCGCCGATCACCAGCCCGGTCGCGAGCAGCGCCGCGAGGGCGCGCCTCACCGCAGCACCGCCTCGGGCGCGTCGTCGAGGGCGGGGTTGGGCTCGATCGGCACGGGGCCGTGGCCGTCGATCGTCAGCTCGGCGTCCGCCAGGTCGACCGAGGCCGGGACCTCGATCGACATGACGCACACGGTGGGCTGCCGGGCGGTGCCCAGGTCGATCGAGAAGGCCTTCTCGGCGCGGCCCTCGGGCAGCGCGCCGGCGGCGAGCACGTCGCCGTCGGCCACCAGCTCGTACGGCGCCTCCGGGTGCGCGTACCGGAAGGCACGCGCACCCGAGCACGGGTCGGCGGGTTCGCGGATGTTCGCGTCGGGCACCACGAGGCGCACGGCCTGCGTCTCCGCGCTGCCCGCGGCCCCACCCGAGCACCCGGCCACCACCCCGACCAGGCACACGCCGACGGCGGCCGCCCGCAACCACCCGACGGCCCCCGCGAGCTCGGTCCGTTGCCCCCAGATCGGTCCGTCGACCGCCCGAGCGCGGTGCAACCGACCGACCGGGGCGCCCCCCCCCCCCCCCCCCCCCCCCCCCCCCACCCCCCCCCCCCCCCCCCCCCCCCCCCCCCCCCCCACACACCA
>NZ_JBHWZO010000211.1:0-11183 GCF_042728455.1 Promicromonospora sp. NPDC060204 | reverse complement strand
CTCTCGGAACGTTTCGAGAGCGCAGATAGCCAGCACTCAACGGTGAAGGGTCAGGAGGTGGGCGGGGTGACGTCTACCTCGCTCAGGCGGGTCACCTGGGTCTCGGTGAGCGGCAGCGTGAGGGCCGCTACCGCCGTGGTCAGCTGGGTGGGCTTGCTGCCGCCCAGCATCGGGTGGATGCCGCGGGCCGCCAGCCAGGCGAGCACCACCTGGCCGCGGGACGCGTCGAGCTCGGCCGCGACGTCGTCGAGCACGGCTAGCCGCCGCGTGGTGCCCGGGTGGTCGAAGACCTCAGGGATGGGCTTGGCCGGGTTGTCGTACGCGCCCGACAGCAGCGGCGTGTAGGCCCAGACGTCCAGGTGCTCGACGGCGGCCAGGTCGACCAGCTCGTCGTCGAGCCAGCCGAACCGGTGGTTCCCCGTCAGCGTGCCCGGGCGCGGCTGGAGGTAGCTGTAGGCGTGCTGCACCACGCTGAACGGTTCCTCGCCCTGCCCGACGGCGTGGCGCCGGGCCCGCTCGACCCGCCACGCGGGGTGGTTCGAGGTGCCGATCCGCGCCACGACACCGTCGGACACGAGGGCAGCGCAGGCGTCGGCCGTCTCCTCGACCGGGACCGAACGGTCCTCCATGTGGGCCCAGGCCAGGTCGACGTGGTCGGTGCCGAGCCGGCGCAGGCTGCGGGTGAGCTGTTCCCGGACCGCAGTGGCCGAGAGGCCGGTGCGGGAGGCGGGCCAGTCGGCGGCGTCGCGCGGCTCGGCCCCGAACTTGGTGGAGAGCAGCACGCGGTCGCGTACGCCGGGGCGCGCGGCGAGCCAGCGGCCGAGCACCTCCTCGCTCTGCCCGCCGTAGCCGGACTCGCTCGCCCAGAAGGAGTAGCAGTCGGCGGTGTCGATCCAGCATCCGCCGGCGTCGACGAACCGGTCCAGGAGGTCGAAGGCCGTGGTCTCGTCGACGGCGGTGCCGAACATCATGGCGCCGAGCACCAGACGTGCTGCAGGCGGAGTGTCGTGGATGGTGGCGTGCTGGGTGGTGCTCTGGGTGGTGCTCCGGGTCGTGGTCATGAGAGCAGCGAAAACCCTGGAGCGCGCTCCAGGTCAAGGGCAGGATCAGCACATGATCACGTATTCGCCCGCGCAGGCCGCCGAGGTCTCCGGTTTCAGCATCGACACGCTGCGCTACTACGAGCGCGAGGGCATCCTGCGGCCCATCGCGCGGACGTCGGGCGGGCACCGCACCTACACCCAGGACGACCTGGGCTGGCTCGACCTCGTGCACTGCCTCCGCGACACCGGCATGCCGATCGCCGACCTCAAGCGCTACGCCGAGCTGTCGCTCGACGAGGCGACCCTGGCCGCGCGCGTCGCGCTGCTGGAGGAGCACGACCGGCGGGTGCAGGAGTCGATCGACGCCCTGCGCACCCAGCAGGACCGCCTGCGGGAAAAGATCGCCTGGTACCGCACCCAGGGCGTCTAGGTCGAGCACACCTGTCGCGGCCGGATCAGGGCTGCTCCGGCAGCAACTGCTGTGGTCAACGGGTTAAAAGACCCGGCGTGGACTTTCCTCCGATCAGCGGGGGTCCGCTGGTAGGTTTTCCGGCATGACGTCACCAGCACCCGGCGTCGGCGAGGTCGCGCCAGCGGCCGTCGGCCCCGGTCCGGTCCCGTCAACGGAGCCCGAGCCCGCAGCAGGCCCCCCGCCGACCCCGGAGCTCGCGCCGGTCCCCGCCCCGCCGGACGAGGATCCGACCAGGGAGCTCGCGCCCGTACCCGCGCCGCCGAGCGCGGACGACGTCGCCGAGCCCGCGGACGATCCTGAGCCGGCCGCCGCACCTGAGCTGTCCTCGGGACGCGACCCTGAGCCCGCGGAGCCCGGTCCGGTCCCTGAGCCGCCGATCGCGGAGCAGCCGGCGGACGCGGAGCAGCCGGCGGACGCGGAGCAGCCGGCGGTCGCGGAGCAGCCGATCGCGGAGCCGACCGACGTTCCTGAGCCCGCCGAGACCAACACTGTCGCCGAGCCGGGCGACGCCCCTGAGCCCGCCGAGGCCGAGGCTGGGACAGACCCCGCCGAGACCGGATCCGCCGCGGAGCCCGGGCCCGTCCCGGCACCGCCGACCACGGCCGACGCCGAGCCGGACCCGGAACCCGACTCGACTCCCGAGCTGTCTGCCGAATCCGTGGCCGAGCCCGCCACGACCGCCGCAGACCCCGCCCCCGAGCCGGCACTCCTGCCGGAACCGGAGCCCGCCGCGGCGTCCGCCCCGGACCCGGAGCCCACCCCGGAGCTCCCGCCCGCGGAGCCCGCCGCACCCGCCCAGCCGCCCGCACCCGCCCCCCGCGCCGCCGCCCTGCCCATACGGCCGGTGCGGCGCATCCCCGCCAGCGGGGAGCGCCTGGGCCGGTTCACGCTCGCCGAGGCGCTGGGCCACGGCGGTTTCGCGCACGTGTACCAGGCGCAGGCCGACGACGGCACCGAGGTGGCCCTCAAGGTCCTGACCGGCCTGCACGACGACGCCCGCGAGCGTTTCGCGCAGGAGGCGCACCTGCTGGAACGGCTGGACGGCCGGGGCTTCCCGCGGTTCGTCGAGGCCGGACTGGACGCGACACAGCCCTGGTTCGCGATGGAGCTCGTGCCCGGCACCACTCTGCGCGACCGGGTGCGCGAGGAGGGGCCGCTGTCCGGCCCCGAGGCGCTGCACCTGGCCCGGCAGATCGTCGACGCGCTGCTCGTGCTGCAGGAGGAGCGCTGCCTGCACCGCGACCTCAAGCCGGCGAACATCATGGTCGACGGCGACCGCGCCGTCCTCATCGACCTGGGCATCGCCAAGGTGTTCGACGCCGCGACCTCCACGCAGCCGGCCGGGACCATGGCCTACATGGCTCCGGAGCTGTTCGGACGCCGGGTGCACCCGCGGTCCGACGTGTACAGCCTCGGGCTGCTCCTCGTGTACGCGAGCACGGGCGCGCTGCCGCTGGACCTGAACTTCCTGGGCCGGGACCTGACGCCCGCCGACCTCGTGGAGGAGGAGCCGGCCGGCGTCGTCCCGGACGACGATCCCCTGCCCGAGCGCCCCGCCATCGACCGGCACCTGCAGTCCCTGGTCCTGGCCATGACGCGGTACCAGCCGAACCACCGGCCGCCGCTGGAGAACATCGCGAGCGTGGTGCGTGCCCGGATCGCGAGCGCGACGCCCGACCCGACGCTGCTGCTCACCTCGCAGCTCGTCAGCGACGGCGTGACGGCCGCCGAGGTCGCCACGCTGCCCTCGACGGACATCCTGCCCGGCCGGGGTCACACCAAGATGTTCCAGCGCGACCTCGACCGGGCGGACGAGGTCACGCCCACCCGGGTCCCGGAGCCCTGGCACGCCCTGGTCTACGACCGGGCGCTGATGAGCGTGCTGACCGAGGTGCACGCGGACGGTTTCGACGGCGCCGCGGAGCAGGTCGTCGCCGACCACATCGCGGAGATCGGCGCGGAGGTGGCCGGCGGCCGCACCCCGGCCGAGATCAAGGACTGGATCTGGCTGGCGATGCGCTGGCGGGCCGCCGCTCCCCCGGAGGGGCACGCGGACACGCTCCGCGGCTGGCGCGCGTTCCGCAGCCCCGAGCCCGCGCCGGCGAGCAAGCGGGCACCCGTCACCAGCCGGCCGCGGTCCGTGACCCCGGTCGGGTCGGCCGCGGCAGGGTCGGCCGCGGCGGGGTCCGCCGCCACGGCGCCGCCGTCGGCCACGGCGACCCAGGTGGTCCGCAGCCAGGTTCCACCGCCGCAGTCGTACCAGCCGCGCAAGAGCCCGGTGAAGCACCTCGGCCCCGCCCCGCGGCAGGCCGCGCCCAGCCCGTCCCTGCGCGCCACCCGGCCGATGCCGGCCGTGCAGCCGGGCCGGCCGCCCGTCGCGCAGCCGACGAGGCAGCAGGGCGCGCAGCCCGCCGCTCAGCCGGCCAGGCAGCCCGTGCGGCCCGCCGTGCGCCCGCAGAGCATGCAGCCGGGCGGACAGCAGGCCGTGCAGCCCGGCGGACCGCAGGCCGTGCAGCCGGGCAGGCAGCAGGGCGCGCGGCCGGGCAAGCAGCCGCGCACTCCGGCGCCCGCCCCGGTCGCGCCGCGCCGGAGGCCGTGGCCGGTCCGGCTGCTCGGCGCCCTGCTGCGCTGGGTCCCGCGGCTGCTGCTGGTGAGCGCCGTGTACGTGCTGGTCACCCAGGACGCCCAGGGGGGCGACCCGTTCCTCGCCGCCCCCGCCCTCGCGGTCGCCGCGTTCGGCCTGGCCGTGCTGCTGCGCATCGCCGGGCACCGCATGAAGATCTGGTTCTACGTGGTCTCCGCGGTGCTGGTCGGCGCGGGTTCGGCGGCACTGTGGGCGACGAGCACCGGCCTGCTCTACGTGGGCTGACGTCGCCTACCGGAAGTCGCGCGACCGCCCCGGGACCGCCAGCGTCAGCGGGGCGAGGTGTTCGGCCAGGAGGTTGACGGCGCCGTCGGCGGCCTCGATCCGTCCGCGGATCACCATGGCCTGCGCCGACCGCGCGACCCGGCGGAACCGTTGCCACAGCCCGACGGTGCAGATCACGTTCAGCAGGCCCGTCTCGTCCTCCAGGGACAGGAACGTCACGCCCCCGGCGGTGCCCGGCCGCTGCCGGTGCGTCACCACCCCGCCGACGGCGACCCGGCGTCCCGGCTCGGTCACCATCGCCTGGGCGACCGTGAGCACGCCCGCCGCCTCCAGCCCCGGCCGGACGTGCTGCGTCGGGTACGAGTCGGGCGTGACGCCGGTCGTCCACGCGTCGGCCTGCGCCAGCTCGACCTCGCTCATCCCCGGCAGCACCGGGGCATCCACGCCGACGCTGACGCCGGGCAGCGTCGTCGGCCCCTCCTGGCCCAGCGCGCCCGCGGCCCACAGGCCCTCTCGCCGGTCGACGCCGAGCGGCTCCAGCGCCCCGCCCGTCGCGAGCGCCTCGAGCTGCGCCGTCGACAGCTCGACCCGCCGCACGAGGTCCCGCAGCGACGCGAACCCCGCCGGGCCCGCGGCGTCGCGGGCCGCCACGATCTCCTCCGCCTTGTCCTTCCCGATGCCCCGCACGGACTCCAGCCCCATGCGGACCGCGAGCGCCGGGTCGGCCCGGACGAGGTGGGCGACGGACGCGGCCGGGGTCTCGGCGGGCTCGGTCGGCGAAGGCACCCGCTCGACCGAGGAGAGCACCCGGGACGCCGCGACCGAGGGCCGCAGCACGCGCACCCCGTGCCGGCGCGCGTCGGCGACCAGGGACTGCGGGGAGTAGAACCCCATGGGCTGGGCCGCGAGCAGCCCCGCGTAGAACGCGGCCGGGTGGTGCACCTTGAGCCACGAGCTCACGTACACGAGGTGCGCGAAGGAGTAGGCGTGCGACTCGGGGAAGCCGAAGTCGGCGAAGGCCCTGAGCTTCTCGAAGATCTGCTCCTGCACCCCGGGCGGGATCTTGTTCGTGGTCATCCCGGCGTAGAGCCGTTCGCGCAGTGCCTCCATGCGTTCCTGGGACCGCTTGGACCCCATGGCGCGCCGCAGCTCGTCGGACTCCTTGGGCGTGAACCCGGCGACGTCGATCGCCATCTGCATGAGCTGCTCCTGGAACAGCGGCACGCCCAGGGTGCGGCTCAGGGAGTTCTTGAGCAGCGGGTGCAGGTACTCGACCTTCTCGCGCCCGCGGGCCCGTTCGATGTACGGGTGCACGGAGCCGCCCTGGATGGGGCCGGGCCGGATGAGCGCGACCTCCACGACGATGCTGTAGAAGTCGCGTGGCCGCAGCCGCGGGAGGGTCGCCATCTGGGCGCGCGACTCCACCTGGAACACGCCCACGGTGTCGGCGGCGCACAGCAGGTCGTACACGAGCGGGTCGTCCTGCGGCGGGTCGTGCAGCTCCAGACGTTTCCCGGTGTGCTCCTCGATGGACTCGAAGGCGTACCGGATGGCAGTCAGCATGCCGAGGCCCAGCAGGTCGAACTTGACCAGCTCGGCGTCGGCGCAGTCCTCCTTGTCCCACTGCAGCACGGTGCGCCCCTCCATGCGCGCCCACTCGACGGGGACCACCTCGATCACCGGGCGGTCGCACATGACCATGCCGCCGGAGTGGATGCCCAGGTGGCGGGGCAGACGGAGCATGCGGTCGGCGAGGTCGAGGACGTCGTCGGGGATCTCCCCCTCCTGCGCGGCCGACGGCGGGGTACGGAACGGCACGACGTCGTGGGTGTCGTCGGCGCGCTCCCGGGGCTCCCCCGCGGTACGCGCCTCCTGGGCGAGCACGTCGACGAAGGTCCCGTTCTCCCCCGGCCCCCACAGCGCCGTCATGCGGGCGTCCTTGGCGGCAGTCCGGTTCTGCGGGGCGGGTCCTGCGCCGGGGACGCCGTCGGGCACGCCGCCTGGTACGCCGTCCGACGGCGGGGTGGGCACCCTCGGTTTGAGCGAGCCCCAGCGCTCGATGCTCTTGGACCAGGCGTCCTGCTGGCCGAGGTCGTAGCCGAGCGCGCGGGCGGCGTCGCGCACCGCGGAGCGTGGCCGGTAGGAGATGACGTTGGCGACCTGCGCCGCGTGCGTGCGCCCGAACTTCTCGTAGACGTACTGGATCACCTCCTCGCGCCGTACCGACTCGATGTCGACGTCGATGTCCGGCGGGCCGTCCCGCTCCGGCGCCAGGAACCGCTCGAACAGCAGCCCGTGCTTCACCGCGTCCACGGCGGTGATCCCCAGGGCGAAGCAGACCGCCGAGTTCGCGGCGCTGCCCCGCCCCTGCGCAAGGATGCCGTTGCGCCGGCAGAACTCCACCAGGTCGTAGACCACGAGGAAGTACCCGGGAAACTCCAGGTCGGTGATGACCCTCAGCTCGTGGT
Organism: Promicromonospora sp. NPDC060204; assembly: GCF_042728455.1. Taxonomy (NCBI): domain Bacteria; kingdom Bacillati; phylum Actinomycetota; class Actinomycetes; order Micrococcales; family Promicromonosporaceae; genus Promicromonospora; species Promicromonospora sp. NPDC060204. The sequence continues at coordinate 4,331 of NZ_JBHWZO010000211.1, read as the reverse complement.
CGATCTGCTTCCAGGCCTTCCGGTTGCCCTCCCGGGGGCCGTAGCGCCGAGTCGCGCCCTGGTAGGCGAGCTCGCGCAGCCAGGACTTCTCGTCGTGCCCCTCCGGGACGGGGTAGGGCGGCAGCCGCGGCGCGATGAGCTTCAGGTCGAACTCGCACTCGGCGCCCAGCGCGGCCGCCGTCGGCACGGCCTGGGGGTGCCTGCGGTGCAGGCGCGCCATCTCCGCGCCGCTGCGCAGGTGCGCGGTGGGTGCGCCGGGCAGCCAACCGTCCAGGTCGTCCAGGCTCGACCGGGCCCGGACCGCCGCGAGCGCACCGGCGAGGTCGGCGTCCCGGGGGCGGGCGTAGTGCGCGGCGGTGGTGGCGACCAGCGGCAGCCGCGCCTCCTGCGCCAGGAGGGCGAGGGCGTCGTGCAGGTCGGCGTCGCGCGGGTCCCCGGTGGCGCTGATCTCGACGGCCACGTTGTCCCGCCCGAACGCATCGACGAGCCGCGCCAGCTCCCGCCGCCCCCGCTCCAACCGATCAACCCGACTTCCCCCTCGTTGAGTGCTGGCTATTTGCGGCGTCGAATCGTTTTGAGAGCGCAGATAGCCAGCACTCAACGAGGGCGCGAGGGCCTGGCGGAGCGGGCCCTTGCGGCAGCCCGTCAGGACCAGCCACTCGCCTCTCGCCGCCTCGCCCAGGGCTTCCAGCGTGTAGTTGGCGGCGCCCTTGACGCCCGCGTCGAGGTGCGCGGTGCCGATCGCGCTCGACAGGTTGCGGTACCCCTGCGGCCCGCGCGCCAGCACGAGCAGGTGCGTCGCGCGCGGGTCGGGGATCCCGGTCGGCGGGTCGAGCACGGGCGCGCCCCCCACGCCGACGAGGGCCGGGAGGTGCAGCTCCGCCCCGAACGCCGTCTTGAGCCCGACCTTCTTCGCCGCCTGCGAGAACCGCACCACGCCGTACAGCCCGTCGTGGTCGGTGATCGCGAGCGACTTCAGCCCGAGGCGCGCGCCCTCGGCGGCGAGCTCCTCGGGGTGCGAGGCGCCGTCGAGAAAGCTGAACGCGGAGTGCGCGTGCAGCTCGGCGTACGGCACGTCCGCCGTCCCGGTCCTAGTCATACAGAGCCTCCAGGGACCACGTCCCCGCCGCCGACGACAGCAGCAGGCCGAGCGTGAGCTCCCCGGACGGGCCGGGGCCGTCGACCACCACCTGGAGGAACACGCGGCGCTTGCCCCGCGACGTCCACCACCGTTCGGCGACCGGCCAGGGCCCCGCCCAGTCGACGACGGCGGCGTCGAGACCGGCCCACGCGCCGTCGTCGTCCGCCCTGCCGGAGGCGACGTCGCCCGACGCCCGGCTGCCCGGCACCCCGCCGGACCCCCCGGACGCACCACCGGACGCACCGCTGGAAGCACCGCCCAGGCCGCCGCCCGCCGCCGCCCCCGGCACCACCACGCGGGCCGGCTCGCCGCTGACCGCCAGCCGCACGTCGACGACGACGGGCCGGCCGGCGGCGTCGAGCACGCGCGCGGGGACGGGCTCGGGCAGCACGACCGACGGCGCCGGCGGCGGCAGGGCGCCGGGCCAGGGCCGGTCGGGGTCGCGCTCGGGCGGGACCTGCTCGCCGTAGGGGACGAGCTGCACGCGGTCGCGGGGGTCGCGCCCGCCCTGGAGCCGCACGGTGAGCACGGCGTCGCCGCCGAGCAGCGCCTGCACGCGCTCGACAGCGCGGCGGGCACGCAGGTCCTCGCCCGCGCCGGGTCCCCACAGGCGCGGCTGCAGCGCCCCGGCGGGGGTGACCTCCTCGGCGGCCAGGCTCAGGCCCGCGATCGGGGCGGGCTGCTCGCCCTGCCCGAGGGACGACGCCGTGAGCCAGCCCTCGAGCTGCCAGCGCACGCGGTCGGTGATGCGGGCGGCCGACAGCCCGCCGAGGGTGTCGTCGGTGCGCCACAGCCGTTCCAGGGTGCGGGCCTCGCCCGTGACCGGGTCGACGGCGCGGGCCGTGATCCGCAGCCGGCCGCACGCCAGGCCGCGCCGGTGCAGGTCGCCGTGCAGGCGCTCGGCGAGGCGGCGCGCGGCGAAGGTCGCGACGTCGACCCGGTGCGCCGGCGGGTCCAGCTCCTCGGTGACGGTCAGGTCCTCCACCAGCCGGCGCCGGGCGGGCGGGCGCACGTCCTGCCCGCGGGCGAGGCGCTGCGCCCACACGCCGAGGTCGCCGAACCGGGCGGCGACGGCGGCGTCGGGCAGGGCGGCCAGGTCCGCGAGCGTGCGCACGCCGAGGCGGCGCCACAGGTCGACCAGCTCGGTCAGCGCCCGGTCGGCGGGCCGGGCGTGCACGAGGACGGCAGCGGGGCGGGGCGCGAGGTAGTCGCGGGAGTCCCCCGGCGGCACGACGGCGTCGTCCCGGGCCGCGAGGACGGCGGCCAGGTAGCCGTCAGCGACCCCGACCTGGCACTCGTGGCCGGTGCGGACGGCGACCTGCTCGGTCAGCTCGCGCGCCAGGTCGTGCTCGGAGCCGTGGTAGCGGGCCGCGCCGCCGGACGGCAGCAGGAGCAGCCCCGGGCGGGCGATCTCCAACCCGGAGACCACGGTCTCGGCGGCCACGGCGACGGGCTCGAACTCGCGGGCGTCGCGGGCGTCGTCGGCGGTCCAGAGCTGCAGGTCGGGGCAGCGCCCCTGGGCCTCGCGACGCCGCATGCCGCGGCGCACCCCGGCGCTGCGCGCGGGGGCGGACACCGCGACGATCCGTCCGCCAGGACCGCCCGTGACGGCGGCGGGGACCTCGGGGCCGAGGCCGGCGACGACCAGGGCGGCGACGACCGGCCAGTCGGGCACCCAGAGGCACGCGGTGCGGGTCACAGCCGTCGCGGTGGCGGTGCGCTCGCTCATCCCACCAGCTCCAGCGACGGCCGGCTCTCGGCATCCGTGTCCTGCACGGCCTCGTCCCGCACGGTGCCCGGGTCCCAGGCTCCGAGGGGCTCAGTCACGGCTGCCCGGCACACCGGCACCTCGACGTCCAGGTGCACCGGCCGCGCCGCGCTCCCCCGCCCGGTGCGGCGTACCCGCAGGGTCCGGCGCCGCAGCCAGCCCACCCCGCCGTCGACCCCCGACCAGGCCCCGCCGGTGGCCTCGAGCACCACGTGCGCCCCGGCCCAGCCGCCCACGTCCCGCTGAGTGCTGGACATTCGCCCCGTCGAGGGCCGTTCGAGCGACGAATACCCAGCACTCAACGGGGCCGTGGGGAGCAGGACGGTGCCGCGGTCGCGGGCACGCGCCGTCAGGCGACGGCGGTCCTGGTCCAGGAGGGCCACCTCCGGCCCGACCACGACCACGTCCATGCCGTCGATCAGCGCGGCGAGCACGGCGGGCGCGTCCACCCCCGACCCGGCCGGCAGCGGCACCACCAGGGTGCGCGCCAGGTCGCACCCGGCGTCGGCCGCGGCGGCCAGCCCGGCGGCCGGGTACCCGACCAGCACCGTCCAGGCCCCGTCCCGGGACGCCTCGGCGAGCAGGGTGAGCAGCAGCGACGTCGAGCCCCGGACCACCACGGTGGTCCCGGCCCGCAGGCCGCCGTCCGGCAGGAGGGCCGCCAGGTGCGGGTGCACGGGCAGCACGCGCGTGTCCTCGCCCGGGTGCCCCACCCGGCCGCCCGACGACGGTGCGGCGCCCGCCGCAGACCGGTGGTTCACCTCGGGCGCGGACGCCGGCACCGGATCGGTCAGGAGCCCGCCCCGCAGCGCCCGGACCTGCACCCGGTGCGCCTCGACGGGCTGTTCGGCGCGGACGGTCTGGACGGGCTGCGCCGGTCGCGCGGCCGTGGCCTGCCTGCGGACGCCGGTGCGCGCCTCGGCCGACCGCAGCGCCGCGAGCGCCTGCGCGTGCTTGCTGCCGTCGCCGGCAGGGACGGCGTCGGCGGCGGTGTCGGCCTTCGAGGAGATGGTTACGACGGTCATGTCCCTCCAGCGATGGTGCCTGCCGGCGGAGACCGGTGGTGGAGCACTTACGAACACGTGTTCGATAGAACACCAGTACATCGCTCCTGGCGCGCGCTGTCAAACCATCTGTTCCGCAACACTGCGGCGCCGCCGACGGCAGTCACGGGCGCCCTCGGGGGTCGGACATCACTGATTCGGTGGGTGCCGGTCGGGCTGAACTCCGTTCGGCTGCGCCCCGGGTATGCCGGCTGTGCCGGACAGTCCGGCTGGGCCGAACTCTGCGGGGCCAGGGTGAACGGAATGCGGCCCACCCGGCCGCATCTCCCCCAGCACACCTTCCTCCGGGGCCTCGCTTCAGGACCCGCTTCGAGGCCAGGTCGTCGAACGACGTGAGGTACCGACCCCGGTCAGGATC
>NZ_JBHWZO010000210.1:0-11202 GCF_042728455.1 Promicromonospora sp. NPDC060204 | reverse complement strand
CGGTGGGGTGGGGTCGGGTCGGGTCGCGGCGGGGGCGCCGGCGCCTCAGAGCCGGGCGCCCCGCCGGACGACGACGGGCGAGCCGTCCGCGACGAAGGCCGAGAACGGTGCGGCGGCGAGGCTCTCGGCGAACGGCCGGCCGTACACCTGCTCGACGTCCGGGGTGACCTCGCCGTCGTGCAGGTCGATCCTGTGCCGCATGGGCCGCGCGACGTACTTCTCGCCGTAGACGACGCGGGCGACGGTGGCCAGCGCCCACCGGGGCACTATCTCCTTGACGAAGACGACGCCGCGCCGCCAGCCGTCGTCCGCCCGGCGACGCACGTAGAACCGCAGGTTGATCTCGTCGAAGTCGCGGTGGAAGGGGACGGGGACGCCGAGCAGGCGGGTGTCGAGGAACTGGAAGGCGACCATGCTCACGAGGTGCCGGCCGTCCCAGGTGTCGAGCTCGACGCCGCGCGGCACGAGCGGGCGCAGGGCGTCCGGATCGATCTCGTAGCTGAGCATGAGCAGCCTGCGCCACTCGGCGGAGAGGAACAGGCCGGTCCGCGGTTCGGGGTGTGCGTTCTCCGAGGTCACGCGGAGGAACGTACCAAGGGGGAGCAGCGGGGTGGGGGAGAAGGCTCTATCCGCTGACTCAGCCGACGACGGACAGCGCCAGGGCGGCCAGGCCCACCGTGGGTACCGCGGCGACCAGGCCCCAGGCGGCGAAGCGGCCCCAGGGGACCGGGACCCCGAGCGCGACCACGCGCTGGTGCCACAGCAGCGTCGCCAGCGACGCCCACGGCGTGACCAGCGGGCCGAGGTTCACGCCGATCAGGAGAGCCATCAGCGTGACGGGGTCGCCCGCGGCGATCGGCTCCAGCACCAGGTAGGCGGGCAGGTTGTTGATGCCGTTGGCGGCCAGCGCCCCGAGCCCCGCGACGCGCAGCAGCTCGCCCGCGCCGTGGCCACTGCCGGTCACCGACGTCAGCAGGGCCGTGAGGCCGTGGGCGTGCGCCGTCTCGACCAGGACGAACAGCGACGCGGCGATCCCGAGGGCCTGCCACGGCACCAGCGCGGGCCGCAGGGCGCTCCGCCGTCGGACGAGGAACAGGACGGCGAGCACGACGGCGGCGGCCGTCGCGGGGACCCACACGTGCGGTGTGAGCGCAAGCAGCGGCAGCAGCACCAGGAGCACCAGGCCCGCGCCCCAGAACAGCACGGGGTCGGACGGGACGCGCTGCGGGGGAACCCGGTAGGTCGAGAACAGGACGCCCCGGTACCGGACCGTCAGGATCGCGACGGGCACCACGACGCCCACGAGGGCCGGCGCCCAGCTCAGCGCGAGGAACGCGGAGGGGTGGTCGCCCATCGCAGGTGCGGCGAGCAGGTTGGTCAGGTTGGAGACCGGCAGCAGCAGCGAGGCCGTGTTCGCCAGCCAGATGGTCGCCAGCGCGAACGGCAGCGGCGAGATCCCGATGCTCTGCGCGAGCAGCACGACGAGCGGCGTCAGGATGACCGCGGTGGTGTCGAGCGACAGGAACACGGTGCTGAGCACCGCCAGCAGCACCACCCAGACCCACAGCACGACCATCCGCCGCCGGCCCCAGCGGCCCAGCAGCTGCGCGAGCACCTCGAACACCGACGCGTCGCGCGCGAGCTCGGCGACGATCGTGATGGCCACCACGAAGCCGAGCACGGGCGCGGTGCGCGCGGCGACGGCGCGGGCGTCGGGCGCGGGCAGCAGGCCGCTCAGCACGCAGGCGGCCGCGAGGACGACCATCGCGAGAACGATCCACGTGCTCGGACGAGGTCGGGTGCGCGTGCCGTTCACGCGCTGAGCATACGGATCCGCAGGAGGGCGGCCGGACACGGGGGAGCAGGTCGCCCTCCTGCGGGCAGGAATCTGTCAGACGTCGTATCTCACTGCGTCAGGGTCGGTCGCTGCGTCAGGCTCTGTCACTGCGTGAGGTGTCACTGGGTCAGGGCGGTGGCCCGGCCCGAACGCTGGACCCCGGCCCACCACGTGTCGAAGTCGACGCCCCTCTCCTTCGCCAGCTCTTCGAGCCTGGCCTTGGTCGGGGGCTGGAAGAGCTTCGGCTTGATCTTGCGGTCGGCCGCGGCGTACTTCTGCTGGAGCTTCGCCTGCTGCGCGGCGTCTGCCTCCGCCTCGGCGAGCACCGCGGCGGTCGCGGCGACGCTCGCGCCGGTCAGCACGCCGCTGACCAGCGGCAGGTAGCCGTTGGCGTGCCCCAGGCGGTTGGGGTGGTAGGACTCCTGGACGGGGTTGGAGAAGCCGTTGATCCACTCCGTCGAGTCGCAGACGGCGTGGCCGGTGAACCGGCTGACCGGGTTGACGAACGTGAACCCCCTGGCGGAGGCGGCCGTCGAGAGGACCGAGTTGATGTGCACGACGGCGTTGTTGAGCGCCGTCTCGTCCTCCGGGCTGAAGAACGTCGCCAGGTTGCAGTCCTCGCCCATGAAGATCTTCGGGTACCCGACGACGACCACCTTCGCGCTCGGCGCCCTCGTCCTGATGGACGCGTAGAGCGTGTTGAGCCGGCCCGGAAGGGTGCCGGAGATGAACGAACGGGCGGCGGCGACCGTCCCGGCGCAGTCGCTGGCCCACGCCGGAAGGGCGCACTCGGTGAGCACGTCGGCGAATCCGGCGTCGTTGCCGCCCACCGAGATGGTGACGTACCTCGTGCCCGTGCCCAGTGCGCTGATCTGGGTGCTCGTCACGTCGGCCACGACCGCCCCCGAGCAGGCCCGGAAGTTGAGGCTGTAGCCCTTGGCCGCCGCGGTCAGGCTGGCGTAGGCGTAGGTGGAGCGCAGGCACTCGGTGCCGTCGTTGATGTAGGTCCTGGTGCCGGTGCCCGAGGAGTAGGAGTCGCCGAGGGCGACGTAGGACTCGCCGGCGGCGTACGACGGCAGGGCCGGCGTCGTCACCAGCCCGACAGTGACAAGACTTGTCGCCGCCAGGGCGGCGAGGACGCGGAAGAGACGTTGCTTCATGGGGCAGCTCCCCTAAGGGTCCGTCGAGCCACGCCAGTTGTGACTCGATCGCTACCTTTATAGGAGATTTCACCCGACCTACACAATGTCTGGCGCATGAATACTTCAAGTTGAAGTCAGTAGCGTGCCATCGCTTGACCCAACAGCGGGGTGGCCCGACCAGCGAGCTGACTCGGCGTCGCGGGGGTTAGTCGTATCGCCAGCCGCGTCGGAGGTTCGCGAAGATCATCGCCAGGGCCTCGCCGGGCGCGCTCTCGCGCGCCGCGATGTCCGGGCTCTCGAGGACGAGACGGGCCAGGGCGCGCACCGCGGCGTCCGCGGGTTCGTGGCGCTCGTCCGCGAGCACCGTGACCAGCGCGTCCTCGCAGTCGGTCCACTTCTTCCGGACGTGCGCGCGCAGCTGCGGGGTCGAGAAGATCAGCTCCAGGAGCCGCTTGCGCTCGCGGTCGTGGGTCTCGAAGGGCAGCCGGCTCGCCATGAACGTCTCGACGGCGCACAGCGGGTCGGTCCCCGCGGGGCGTTCCCGGACGGCGTCGACGAGGGCGGTGGCGCGGTCCTCGTCCTGCTCGAAGACGAGGGCGACCTTGCCGTCCGGGTAGTAGGTGAACAGCGTGGTCAGGGCCACGTTGGCGTCCTCGGCGATCTCGGCGACCGTCACGTCGTCGAACCCCCGCTCCAGGAACAGCTCGACGGCCGACTCGTGCAGGGCGTGGCGGGTCTGTGCTCGCTTGCGTGCGCGAAGTCCGGTTCCGGCTGCCATGCGCCCGATCCTAGACCGCGTCGCGTACCGAGTCCAATTCTGGTGCGACTCGAATTCTGTAGTGACTACGGAAATCCGTGCTAGCGTCCTACGAGTCACGACGGGTGACACCAGCGAGGAGGACGAGATGAGCAGGACTGCGATCGTCAACGCACGCGTGTTCGACGGCGAGGAGGTGATCGACGCCGGCGTGGTGGTGCTGGACGGGCCCCGGATCCTCCAGGTCGGGGGAGCGGTCCCGGACGGGACCGATGTCGTGGACGCCGCCGGGTCGACCCTGCTGCCCGGGCTCATCGACGCCCACGTGCACACCTCGGTCGAGGCGCTCGAGCTCGCCCTCACCTTCGGCGTCACGACCGAGCTGGAGATGCAGGGCATGTTCACGCGGCCGCGGCGGGGGCAGGTGACGGGCAACGACCGTGTCGCCGACGTCCGCTCCGCAGGGTTCGGCATCACGCCCCCCGGCGGTCACCCCAGCGAGCTGATGGGCGGCGACGGGCACGACGGCGACGGCGCCGGTGACGAGGAGGCTCCGTGGGAGGACACGGACGGTGAGGACGGCGGATCGTCCTGGTCGGACGTCGTGATGCCGTTCTCGACCACCCCGGAGGAGGCCGTCGCCTTCATCCCGCAGCTCCAGGCGGCGGGCTCCGACTACATCAAGTTCATGATCGACGACGGCTCGGTCGAGGGCGCCCCGGGACTCCCGCTGCTGAGCGACGCGACGATCGCGGCCGGCGTCGCGGAGGCGCACCGGCGCGGCCTGCTGACCGTCGCCCACACCCTCACGGTCGACGCGACCGCGTCGGCGGTCGCGGGCGGGATCGACGGCCTCGTCCACCTCTTCATGGACCGGCCGCACACGCCGGAGATCATCCGCTCCGTCGCCCGTTCGGGCGCCTTCGTCGTGCCCTGCGTGGTCCTGAACGCGTCGATGATGGGCACCCCGGCGACGGACCTCGCGGCGGACCCGCGCGTGAGCTCCCGGCTCGACGAGGCGTGGACCGCGACGCTCCGCAGCAGCTACGACAGGTATCCGCAGGGGAGCCTGGAGGACGTCCTCGCCTCGGTCAAGGCGCTCCACGACGCGGGCGTCGACCTTCTCGTCGGCACCGACGTGTCGTTCCCCCTGCCGGCGTTCGGCGGTATGGCGCACGGTGCGAGCGTCCACCACGAGCTGCAGCTCCTCGTCCGCGCCGGGCTCACCCCGCTGGAAGCGCTGCGCGCCGCCACCTCCACCCCGGCGCGACGGTTCGGCCTCACAGACCGCGGACGGATCCGCGAGTCGCTCCGCGGGGACCTCCTGCTCGTCGACGGCGACCCCACCGCGCGCATCTCCGACACCCTCAACATCCGGCAGGTCTGGCGGCGGGGCGTACCGCTTTTCGCGCCCCGCGCGGAGGACGCCGTGACCGACCAGGGGCCGCGTCGGCTCGCTGCGGGCGGCCGATGAGTCCTACCAGCCGATGCGTCCTACCGACCGACGAGTCCTGCCGGCCGCGCCCTCGGCTCCTGCCGGCGTCATCCGGTGGTCGCCGCCGCCGAAGGCGGCCAGCAGCGGGACGGAGAGCGAGCGCACCGCCGGCAGCGGGTCGTACGCGCCGACCAGGACGAGGCGGGCCCACAGCTCTGCGGTGACATCCGAGGAGATTCCCCAGACCCAGGCCACCTCCGGCAGGGCGCGGACGGTGTTGCGCACGGACCGAACCGCCTGGCTGTGCCCGAACAGGCCCGCGGGCACGCCGGGTACCTGGGCGGCAGCGGCCGCGAGGCCCGCCAGGAGGTCCTCGGCCTGGCTCCGACCGCGGCATCCTGGCTGGTCGCCCACGCGCGCACAACGAAGGTGTACTCCTCGGCGCGCTGTACATGGCCGGGCCTGCGACAGTGGTGGGAGCGCTGTTCGTCAGTGCAGTCCGGCAGTGCTGTTTCGGCAGCGCTGTTCGTCAGGGGGACGGTCCGCGACCGGCGGTGCCTTCGGGCGGAAGGAACGGCCATGCCAGAACCGGCAGTCGTGGCCCGCGGCATCGAACGACACTTCGGTGACAACCGGGCGGTGGCCGGCGTCGACCTCCGCGTCGAGGCGGGCGAGGTCTACGGGTTCCTGGGCCCCAACGGCGCCGGGAAGTCGACCCTTACCCGGGTGCTCTGCACGCTCCTGGCACCCACGCGAGGAACGGCTCAGGTCGCCGGGCACGACGTGGTCGACGACGCCACCGCCGTCCGGCTGCGCATCGGCGTGGCCCTGCAGGAGGCCGCGCTCGACGACAAGCAGACCGGCCTGGAGATGCTGCGCCTGCAAGGACGGTTCTACGGGCTGACCACGCGGGAGACCGCGCAGCGGGTCGCGGCGCTGCGCGAGCTCATCGACATCGGCGACGCCCTCGACGACCGGGTCGCGACCTACTCCGGGGGCATGAAGCGCCGCCTCGACGTGGCGCTCGCGCTGGTGCACAATCCGGAGGTCCTGTTCCTCGACGAGCCCACCACCGGGCTCGACCCGATCAGCCGCGCGGCCGTCTGGGCGGAGATCCGGCGGCTCAACCGGGACCTCGGCATGACCGTCTTCCTCACCACCCAGTACCTCGAGGAGGCCGACGCCCTGGCCGGCCGGGTCGGCATCATCAACCACGGCCTGATCGTCGCCGAGGGCACGCCCGAGGAGCTCAAGCGCACCATCGGGACCGACGTCGTGGTCGTGGACGTCGCCGACCGGCCCGGCTCGGCCCGCACCGCGTTGGCCGGCGTCGGCGGCATCCGGAGCATCGACGTCGACGCGCACCGGCTGATGATCTCCGTCGAGGACGGCGCCCAGGCCATCAGCCCGGTGGCGCTCGCGCTCGACCGCTCGGGCATCCGGGTCCGCGAGCTCGCGCTGCGGCGCCCCACGCTCGACGACGTGTTCTTCCGGGTCACCGGCGAGCGGATCGGTGACGACGACGAGACCGGGCGGCCATGAGGAAGGGATGGTCATGAGGAAGGAACGGCCATGAGCACCGAACCGCGAACCCAGGACGTCCGGCAGGAAACCGTCCACGGCCGCCCCGCCGGTTTCTGGCGAGACCTCTCGTCGGTCGCGATCCGGGCCCTGCGGCAGATCCCCCGGGAGCCGGAGGCGATCATCCCGGCGCTCGTCATCCCGCTCTTCTTCTTCGTCGTCAACGTCGGGGCGCTGTCCGACGTCGCCTCCATGGCCGGCATCGACGACTTCAAGGCGTTCCAGATCCCCGTCGCGATCGTCTTCGCGGTCACCGGCATCTCCCGGGCGAGCGCGCTGGTCACGGACATCACCGGCGGCTACTTCGACCGGCTCCTCCTCACGCCGATGCGCCGCACCTCGCTGCTGCTGGGCCTGATGGTGGCCGACCTCGTGCTGGTCGTCGCGCTGTCGGTCCCCGTGCTGGTGCTCGGGTTCGCGCTCGGCGTGCGGTTCGCCACGGGGGCTGCCGGCGTGCTCGCCTTCCTGGTGCTGGCCGGGTTCTGGGGTCTCGCCTTCACCGGGTTCCCCTACGCCATCGCGCTGCGCACCGGGAACCCCGCCGCCGTCAGCTCCAGCTTCCTGCTCTTCTTCCCGTTCGCGTTCCTGACGACGTCCTTCCTCCCGCTGGACGCGCTGACCGGGTGGCTGGCCACCATCGCGGTCTACAACCCGGTCACGTACCTGCTCGCGGCGCTGCGGTCACTGATCATGGACGGCTGGGACGGCACGGCGCTGTGGCAGGGGGCCGCGTCGATCGCCGCGGTCGCGCTGGTCAGCTTCACCGTCGCGTTCCGGGCGCTCGCGGGGCGCACGTCGCGCGCCTGACTCGCGCGGACCTACGGCTGCCCGATCCGCTCGCCGTCCACCCAGACCTCCAGGTCGGCGCTCTTCTCGGGCCAGAAGCAGACCAGCCCGGCAACTCCTGCCGCCTCGCGCAGCGGGGTCTCGTACCCCCAGACGGCGTCGTGGACCTTGAGGTCGCCCGCGGTCACGGACCAGTAGCGCGCCGTCCCCTTGTACGGGCAGTAGCTCACGGCGTCGGTCGGGGTCAGGAGGTCCATGCGGACGTCGACCCGCGGCAGGTAGTACCGGGGCACCAGCCCGGTCTCGGTCAGGACGACCGGCCGGTGCGACTCGGCGACGACCTCGCCGTCCAGCACCACCCGCACGTGGCGGCTGGAGTGCAGGGTGTCGACCCGCACGTACGGGCTGCGGGCATGGAAGTGGATCACCTCGTCCTCCTCGAGCCAGGTGTCCATGGCCGTCCAGGTCAGCGTGTACGCGCCGCGCATGTCTTCGGTCGGTGCCTCGGGATACCGCTGCGCGGCGCGCATCAGGACGCGGTCGCCGAGCACGACGTCGAACAGCTCGCTCGGCCCGAGCACGCGCGAGCGCTCACCCTCGCCCGCCGGGCGAAGCTCCGCCCGGACGTCCTCGGGCGCGAAGAAGTACCGGGGCGCGTACGAGTACTCCCACACCAGCAGGGGTGCGGCAGCGTCGGCGACCACCTCGCCCTCGCTCAGCGCACGGATCCGGGTCAGCCCCCGCTGGACCGTCCCGGGCTGGATCGCGAACGGGTTCTGCACGATGTCGGTCACTGCTCACCTCTCGTCGTCGGCCGCGCCCTCGCGATCGCGTACGAGCACGTCCGCGGGCACCTCACCCGGACGCCAACCCCGCGGACGGCGGGAATATTTCACCCGATATCGTCGGTCCCTGGCTTCCCTGGCTTCCCTCGCTTTCCGGGTGATCTTCGGGTGAACTCGGGCGCCACAGCCATCAGCGCCGTCCCGCGGGCTCTCCTCCCTGTCAGCGGCCGCGTCCGCGGTCGGGAGAGAGAGCACACGACCATGGACCACGACTGCGGATGCGGCGACGAGGCCACCGCTGAGTACCACCACGGGCACCACCACGGGCACCACGCCGCGCCCCTCACGTTCGACGCCGACGGCCAGCTCGTCGTCGGTCCCGTCATCCGGCCGGAGCTGCTCACCCGGCCGTGTCCCATCGGCACGCTCGACGGCTCGTGGCTCCTGGAGCTGGAGCGCCGCACGGTGTTCGGCCCGGAGGTGCGCGGTGCGATGCGCATCGAGGTCGGGGCTTCGTCGCTGCGCGTCTCGGGCGACATGTACTCCCGGCGGGTCTTCCCGCCCGTCCTCGAGCCTCGCCTTCCGATCCCGAGCCCGTTCCCGATCCCCGACCCGGGGCCCCTCGCGAGCGCCGTCGTCCGCGAGCCGGGAGCCGCCGTCCGGCCCGGCGCCGACGAACAGGACACCACGGGGATCGACCCGGGGATCCTGGCCGAGATCCCGTCGCTGAGCTTCCGCTGGTACCCCGCCTTTCCCGCGTCGGAGTACTCCTGGTACTTCCGGTCGAACGGCGCCACCTACGCCGGCGGCACGCTGACCGTGCAGATCGTGCGGCACCTGTGGAACCGCACCACGCAGGAGTTCGTCTCGACCGACACGGGCACCCTCACGCTGAGCTGCCGCCGGCCGCTCGTCGTGGCGACGGCCGCCACGGTCCTCGGCCCGTCGCAGCGCATGACGGGCACGCTGTCGATCGGCGGCACCGTCACCAACGTCGCGGCCCGCAAGACGTCGCCGATGTACCGCGGCTGCCGCATCGAGGTCGACGCCATGGTCAACCGCGTCTTCCCGGCGTCCGCCACGATCGGCTCGGGCGCGACCGCCACGGTGCGCTCGGTCTACGCGACCGCGGGCTGGGACGTCACGGTCGTCACGGACGAGATCAACGTGCCGGACGACGCCGACCTCACCAACGCCGAGCTCGCGACCCTCATGACGGGACACCGGCAGGCGGTCCCGGGCGAGGGGTGGCGGCTGTGGCTGTTCGTCGGCTCGTCGCAGGGCGGCCTGTTCGGGATCATGTTCGACGACGACACCGTGCCCCGCGAGGGCGCCGCCGGCTTCGCCGACGTACGGCTCGGCAACGACTCCGTCATCGCGGCCCCGGCGCGTGGACGCCCGCTCGACGAGGTGCCCGCCGCGTTCCTGCGCACCCTCGTGCACGAGGCCGGGCACGCGTTCAACCTGTGGCACCCCAAGCACGACGTGCACAACCCGGGCATCGGCATCGAGATCATGAACCAGACGGGCGACGTCATCGGCTTCGCCACCGTGGCCAACCCGTACCCGAACAACGCGGCGTTCGTGTTCTCGGACCACGACCGCACGTCGCTCATCCACTCGCCCGACCCGCAGGTGCGCCCGGGCTGGAAGAACTTCGGGTGGGGGCACGGCGACCTGTCGGCGGGGCTCCCGGCGCCGGTCGACGTCGCCGGGCTCGGCGGCGACACGAGCGACGAGGGCCTGGAGCTCACCGTCGCGATGCCCGCCCAGGCGTACGTCGGCGAGTACGTCACGGCCGAGGTCGCGCTGACCAACGTGTCGGACCAGCCGCGGACGGTCACGACCCTGATCAACCTGTCGGAGGGCGACCTCGTCTTCCTGCACACGCCGCCCGACCACTCGCTGCAGCACCTCGTCGACGTCGCGATCGGCTGCGGCCCACGCCCCACGGTCGTGCTGCAGCCGGGGGAGTCGGTCCGCAACCACGTCCAGGTGTTCTTCACGAACCAGGGCGTCACGTTCACGGAACCCGGCCGGCACACCGTCGCCGCGCAGCTCGAGGTGGACCCACTGACCACGGTGCGTTCCGCGCCCGTCACGGTCGATGTCCGGGGCCCGGCCACCGCCGCCGAGGTCGACATCAGCGCGAAGACCCTGACGCCCGGCGTCGGGCGGGCCATCGCCCTGGGCGACTTCGCCACCGACGCCTCGGCCCGGGCGGTCCTCACCGACCTCGCCGAGCAGCACAGCGACACCGACACCGGAGCCGTGGGGGCCCTCGTCCTCGCGAACTCGCTCACCCGCTCGTTCACGGACGTCCGCGCCCAGGACGTGCGGGCGGCGGCCCCGGACGAGGCGGCGCGCTTCCTCGACCTGGCGGTCTCCGGGCGGACGGCGGAGCGCGCGGCGGCGCTCGCGGTCACGGTCGCGAGCCCGACCGAGAAGAACGCCCCGGTCGTCGCCGACACGATCGCGGCGCTGAAGTCGCGGGCCAAGGGCGGTGCCCGCACGGCCGCGGGGAAGGACCTCGCCGCCGCGCAGCGCGTCGCGGCGGACTTCACCGAGCCCCAGGGCCGCTGACCGGGCGACACGTGAGCCGCGCGGGGGAAGGATCGACACGGGAAGGATCGACACCGTGACAGACACAGTTCAGGGCGGCGGCAAGGGCGGCGGCAGGGGCGGCGGCGGGCTGGAGCTGCGGCTCCGGCCCACCGCGGCCTCCGTCCCGCTCGACCGCATCGTGTTCGCGGACGTCGAGCTCGTCGCTACCGGCGGCCCCGTAACCGTCAGCGCCCGGCTGAATCTCGTCGAGGGCGACCTGGAGATCGAGGTCGCGGGTGCCGGGCGGGCGCCGGTACGGGCCACGTGGCCGTGGC
>NZ_JBHWZO010000209.1:0-11251 GCF_042728455.1 Promicromonospora sp. NPDC060204 | reverse complement strand
TCCAAGCGGTTCGACGAGTCCTACAAGGAGCTCGACAAGGGTGGCAAGCAGGTCATGGAGGGTCTGACCGGCATCGGCGAGTACCTCAAGCAGGCTGCCGAGGCGCTGCGCAAGACCGACGAAGAGCTCGCGAACGCCCTGAACAAGTAGTCCCGTGGCCGACCTCGTAGTCACGTCGGTCGCCGTCGACGACGCCGCTGTACAGCTCAAGAGCATCCTGGACGAGCTCGAGAACATGAGCGAGCTCTGGCAGGACGGCGACATCTGGGGTCACCGGACGCTGGAAGGCGCCATGGACGACTTCATCGACAGCTGGTGGGTCAAGCGGGAAAAGCTCCAGGACAACATCAAGGACCTCCAGGGCAAGATGGAGAAGGCCGCCGAGACCTGGGGCGAGACCGAGATTCAGCTGGCGAAGTCGCTCGAGGGCGAATAGGGCCTCGCAGAACAGAAGGAGACTCGATGAGCGCCGCCCGCGTGGGTGAGTGGCATCTGCTGGACTATGACGACGACCCTGTGCCGGCCGAGGCATCCGGTCTGGACGCGGTGATCAAGCACTACAAAGAGATCGCCGAGATGATGACCACGCAGGCGGCGCTCCTCAAGAAGATCGGCGACGGCGACGAGACCCTGCTCAAGGGTGAGTCGGCCGACGCGATGCGCAAGCGTGCCCGGGAGAGCCACGAGGCCCTGGGCAAGGCGGCCGGCCGGTACGACGACGTGCACTCAGCACTGGTGGCGTACCAGCCGGAGCTGGAGACCGCGCGCTCGGAGACCGGCAAGGCCCTGGCGAAGGCCCAGGACGCGTCGACCGCTCAGCGCGGCGCCGAGGGTATGGAAGACCCGGTGAACGCGGACCGGCCGGACGACGCGCCGCCGCTCACCGAGAAGGAGAAGCAGGCGTCGCAGAAGCGAACCGACGCGATCAACGGCGCCAAGGGCGACCTCGCGGCGGCCAAGGCCATCGCGGTGGCGGCGATGGAAGCGCTCGCGACGGCCGCCCAGACGGCGTCGAACAAGATCCGCGAGAACTGGGGCGACGACGGCCTGAAGCACAGCGGCTGGGAAGCGTTCGTGCACGGCTTCAACAAGTTCATCAAGAAGCTCGTCGAGGTACTGAGCTGGATCGGCATGGCCCTGGCGATCCTGGCGATCCTCATCCCGGGGGTGGGCGCCCTCGCCATGGCCGCGCTGATCGTCGCGGGGATCGGCCTGGTCTTCAGCTTCATCCTGGCCGTCCAGGGCGAGGACAGCTGGGTCAACGTCATCATGGGCGCCCTCGGTTTCCTCACCCTCGGGGTCGGCGCGCTGGCGATGAAGGTCGCTCAGGGCGCACTGAACTTCACGAAGATCATGAGCAAGTTCACGCAGTTCATCCCCAAGGCGGGCAGCTGGGTGGCCGGACCGGGCGGTGCCTTCCGGTTCGTCCCCAACTTCACCAAGATCAGCGGCACCAACTGGAGCACGTTCTTCGGCAAGCTCAACCCGAGCACCTGGGACATCCTCCGCAACCCCATGAAGTTCTGGAACCTCAAGGACGTCGTGGGCCTCCCGAGCATCGAAGCGCTGAAGAACCTCAAGGCGCTCAGCATCGTCGGCAACATGGGGGTCTCGGGCGGCGTCAAGGCCTGGGTCTACTTCGCCGGGCCGCTGAACTTCTTCTTCGGCTTCGCCGCCGGCGCCTTCGGCCTGATCGTCCCCGAGTCGGCCATCTTCGAGGACACCGACACACGTGACGAGTGGTCCTGGAGCGACTGGGACTACAACCACAACTTCACCGGTACCCGGGAGCCGATCTAGTGGGCGCGACGACGGAAGCGGGCACGGTGGACGCCGGCCCGCAGGACTGGGCCTGGACCATCGAGCCGCCGGAGGGGTGGCTCGTGGTGCCGTCGGCCGCCACCGAGACACCCGAGCTGGTCAGCGCGTGGGAGCACGACGTCGCCGCCGCGATCCAGGCCTCGTTCGAGACGGGCGCGCGCGAGAACGGCGCCGACGAGCTGTCGGACGACGACCGCGCGCGGGTCCGCGAGGTCGCCGCCGACTCGGTCGCGAGCCTCCGGCGGTTCGCCGACGAGGTCGCGCAGGACGGGGACCGGGTGGTCGCCGCCGTCGGCGTGATGGACCGTGCCCCGGTGCCCGTGCTCGTGTCCGTCGGGGTGAACGCCCCCGACCACCCGGACGACGCGCTGATGGACGCCCTCGGTGCGACCGGCGGGGCCAACCTGTCGCCCCCGAACATCGAGTACCTCGACCTGCCGGACGGCGACGGGGTGCAGGTGACCCGGCTCGAGCTCGGCCGGAGCGGCTCCGCGTGGATGAGCCTGGCTCTCGGGCGGCGCACCGAGCACCCGGACGCGGTGGTCGACACCGTCGTGCTGTGGCGCACCAAGGACCTGTTCGCCGTCCCTGCCATGCGGGAGAGGCTCGGTGAGCTGCTCCCGGCCGTCAAGATCATCCGGAGCGAGACATGAGCGAGTCACCGACGCAGGCCCCCGCGGCCGGCGCAAAGCCGACCGACGCGTGGGTCATGCTCCTGCCGCCCGGCTGGGCGCGGTTCCCCACCGGCGAGGGGCAGCAGCGGGAGCTGGACGACGCGATCGAGCAGGTCGTCGCCCGCGCGCTGCCGGACAGCCTCCCGAGGGACAGCGCCGAGCCGTACCGGCACATGCTCCGCGACGAGCTGCACAAGAGCCTCGCCGACGCACGTGACGCCGGGACCGGTGCGGTGTACCTGCCGACCGAGACGATGGAGGGCGTGTTCGTCCCCGGCTCGATCGCCGAGATCGAGGTCGTCAGCGACGCGGGCACCGACCCGACGCAGATCGTGACCAGCATCCTGAGCGACGGCTACGAGGAGAGCGACCTGGTCGAGCTCGACGGACGGCCCGGCATCCGGGTCGTGCACACCGAGCACGGGATGCGCCGCGACGAGGACTTCCCGGAGCTGTCGGTCCGGCAGGTGCTCTACGCCGTCTCCCGGGACGAGGCCGACGGCGAGTGGCTGATCCTGTCCTTCACGACCGTGTGGAACAGCGAGAACACCGAGCGGCTGGCCGAGGCGATGGTCTTCTTCTTCGACGCCGTGATGACCACCTTCCGCTGGGCCGGCCCCGGTACGAACATCCTGAACCTGCCGGAGCGGAGCGTTCCGGGCTCGGCCTGAGCGAGCTCCTGCGCTACTTCCTTCACCACCCGGGCCTGAACCACCCGGGCCTGAACCACCCGGCGCACCACCCCTGACTGACGCGGCTCACCTGGAGCGCGACACATCTGAAGACGGAGCAACTGTGCAGCACGCACCCCGCATCGCCGCCGCTCTCGCAGCGGCGGCCCTGTTCACGACAGCCGTCACGGTTCCTCTCGCGGCCGCCGCACAGGCGGCCACCACGGGTCCCGTTCTCGTGGGCGCCGCCCCTACCGCGGTCCACGCCGGCCACCACCCCGCCACGAACCCGCTCGCCACGGCCACGAAGGACGGCGAGAAGGTCAAGTACTACGTGGTGCCGGCCAAGCCCGAGGGCGAGCAGGAGTTCCTGTTCGACATCGCCCAGCGCCTCCTCGGCGACGGCAACCGGTACAAGGAGATCTTCGAACTGAACAAGGGCCGCACGCAGCCCGACGGTGACGCCCTGGTCGACGAGACCGTCCTGCTGCCGGGCTGGGTCCTGCAGCTGCCCGACGACGCCGCGGGGGAGGGCGTCGAGACCGGCGTGCTGCCCACGGGGCCCGCGGAGGGCGCCGGCGAGCCGAGCGCCTCGCCCGAGGCGTCGGTCGCGCCGTCCGTCCCGTACTACGTGATCGGGGAGACGCCCGAGGGCGAGCCCGAGTACCTCTACCTGATCGCCGAGCGGTTCCTGGGCGACGGCGAGCGGAACACGGAGATCTTCGAGCTGAACAAGGGCCGCACGCAGCCCGACGGCGGCAAGCTCACCGACCCGGCGGTCGTGACGGTGGGCTGGGTGCTCCAGATGCCGGAGGACGCCAAGGGTGAGGGCCTGCAGAACGGCCCGCTCCCCGGCCCGAGCGCGGCGCCCGAGGCGAACGCCCCGAGCGAGGCGACGGACCCGGCCGGCGCTGACGGCTCGGGCGGCGCGGACGAGCAGTCCACCGGCGGGTCCGGGCTGGAGCCCGTCCTGATCGGCGTCGGCCTCGCCGTGGTCGCGGCGGCCCTCGTGCTGCTCGTGGTCTACGCGGTCCGCCGTTCGCGCTCCGGCCGCGCGCAGCCCTTCGACGACAGCCTGCTGCGCACCGACACGTCGGCGTCGTGGATGGTGGATCGCGCCCTGCGCGTGCTGCTCGCGTCGTGCGAGCGCGACGGCGTCGAGGTGCCGGGCATCACCGGCGTCTTCATCGAGGGCGGCGCGATGCGACTGCGGCTGGCCGGCCCGGTCTCCCCGGCGCCCGAGCCGTGGGTGGCGAACGAGGACGGCCAGAGCTGGTCGGCGCCCCTGGCGCGGCTGCAGGCGGCGCCAGCCAGCGAGGCCTCGACCGCGCGGTTCTCGCGGCTGGTGACGATCGGCGTGGCGGAGACCGGGCGGGTGCTGGTCGACTTCGCCCGCGCCCGCGGCGTCATCAGCCTGGACGGCCCCACCCGCGCGCGGCACGAGGTGCTGCGCCGCTGGCTGGGCGAGCTGACGGGCAACCCGTGGTCGAACGACCCGCGCGTGGTCATGGTCGGCAACGGCCTGCCGCAGCCGGAGCAGGTGGAGCACCTGGCGGCGATCGAGCAGGTGATCCCGGAGCTCGACGCCACCGGTGGGGGCGTGCTCGTGCTCTCGCAGGCGCCGTCCGTGGCGCAGCAGGACCTGCTGGCCGCCCGGTTCGCCGACCCGCGCTTCGCCTGGGTGGTCATCGTGCTCGGCGAGTCGACGTCGGCGAAGTGGCGGATCACCGCCGGCGACGACGGCTGGCTGCGCAGCGGTTTCCTGCCCGACGTCCGCTACACGGAGCAGACGGCGGTGCGTCGGGCCGGTGAGTGAACGACTGACAAGAGTCGCGCGCCTCTGCCTGGCGACGACCCTGGTGACCGCGCTGCTCGTCGCGCTCGTCGGCACCGTTCTCCCGGGGGTCGCCCCGGCGCTCGCGCAGGAGGACCCGGTACTGCTCTCCCAGGGCAAGCCGGCCCTGTCGTCGTCGCTCGAGAACAACGAGCACCTCGCGAGCCACGCCGTGGACGGCAACCCGAACACCCGGTGGTCGAGCGCCTTCAGCGACCCCCAGTGGATCCGGATCGACCTGGGACGACGCAGTGTCGTGCACCGGGTCGAGATCGACTGGGAGGTCTCGTACTCCACCAACTACCGGATCGAGCTGTCCGACGACGGCGAGATCTGGGAGACGCACTGGTTCGGTGCGGGCGACGGCGGCAACGACGTGCTCGACATCCTCGGTGAGGGCCGTTACCTGCGGATGTACTCCGACTCGCGGGTCGGCGAGGCGGGCAACTCCATCTGGGAGATGCGGGTCTACGGGGACCCCCCGCCGAAGCCGTCGCCGTCCCCGTCGCCGAAGAAGCCGGACCCGAAGCCGAGCGTGACGCAGCAGGCGGAGGCCACCCCGACCCCCACGCCGACGCCCGTGCCGAGCCGCAGCGGCCCGCCGGGGTCGGTGCTGTACTACGTGGTCCGGGCCACGCCCGACGACAACGTCGAGAAGCTCAACGACATCGCCGAGCGGTTCCTGGGCGACCGGGAGCGCTGGCCGGAGATCGCCGCGCTCACCGAGGGGCACCGCCAGCCCGACGGCGAGTACCTCACCGACCCGAGGACCCTGACGCCCGGCTGGGTGCTCCGTATGCCGAAGGACGCCGTGGGCGAGGGCCTGGAGTTCGGCCCGCTGCCGGGGTACGAGGGGCCGTCCCCCTCGCCGTCGGCCGCTCCCTCGCTCGAGCCGACCCCGAGCCCGGCGTCGAGCGGCGACGTGGCCGGGGCCGCGGACGCGGCCTTCTCCGTGCCGGTCGTCCCGATCCTGCTGGTCGTCGGCGGGCTGGTGCTCCTCGCGGTCCTGGGACTGGTGCCGCTGTGGCTGGTCCGCCGGCGCAAGCGGCACGAGCCGTTCGACGACAGCCTGCTGCGCACCGACACCTCGGCGGCGTGGACCGTCGACCGGGCGCTGCGGGTGCTGATGGCGGCCTGCGAGCGCGACGGCCTGGAGATACCGGGCACGACCGGGGTGTTCATCGAGGGCAGCTCGCTGCGGCTGCGGCTGACGAACCCGGCCTCGCCCGCCCCGGCCCCGTGGCAGGTGAGCGAGGACGGGCAGAGCTGGTCCGCGCCGCTGGCGAAGCTGCAGTCCGGGGCGGCGTCGGAGAGCCCGACGACCCGGTTCGCGCGGCTGGTCAACCTGGGGATGGGGGAGACGGGCCGGGTGCTCGTGGACTTCTCCGTGGCCCGTGGCGTGATCAGCCTGGACGGCCCCACCCGGGTGCGGCACGAGGTGCTGCGCCGCTGGCTGGGCGAGCTGACCGGCAACCCGTGGTCGAACGACCCGCGCGTGGTCATGGTGGGCAACGGCCTGCCCCGGCCCGAGCAGGTGGAGCACCTGGCGGGGATCGAGCAGGTGCTGCCCGAGCTGGAGGTGGGCGACGGCGGCGTGCTGGTCCTGTCGCAGGCGCCGTCCGCGGCGCAGCAGGACCTGCTTGCGGCCCGGTTCGCCGGTCCGGAGTTCACCTGGGTGGTGATCGTCCTCGGCCAGGCCCCGTCCGCGAAGTGGCGCTTCACCGCGGGCGACGACGGCTGGCTGCGCAGCGGGTTCCTGCCCGACGTGCGCTTCGACGAGCAGACCGCCGTGCGGCGGGGAGGCGAATGACATGCACGCTCTGATCACCGTGCGCCACGGCGCGCGCGAGACGCTCCTGTCCCTGGACCTGGACGAGCGCACCAAGGCGGCCGACCTGGCCGAGCGGCTGGCGGCCGAGGTGGGCGCGCCCCGCGGCAGCACCATGTACGTGGACGGCCGCGCCGTCCAGGGCTACGGGGTGCAGGACCGCTCCGTGCACGGCGACGTGGCGGCGACCGGCCCGGACGCCGAGCTGCTCGTCGCCGACTCCGGCGTGCGCGACGGCGCCGTCGTCACGTTCGCCGAGCCGGGGATCGGGAGCGCCGGCTCGGGCGGCCCCGTCGACCTGTGCGTCACGGGCGGCACGGGCACCGGCGCCGTCGTCCGCCTCGGGGTCGGCGAGTCCATCCTGCAGGTGGGTCCCGACGGCCGGGTCCGGGTCGACGAGCCGCGCGAGGGCGGGCTGGCCGCCGTCGCCGTCGTCGTGGGGCTGGACGGCGCCGTGCGCGTGCGCCGCGTGCCGGACCCGCGCTCGGTCGGCAGGCTGGTCCACCTGGACCGGTCCGAGGACCCGCTGGGCGAGGAGGAGGCCCCGTGGCCCGCGGGCACGCAGCTGCGGATCGGCCCGAGCGTGCTGACGGTGCAGGCCGCCACGCGGCCCGACGCCGACCTGCGGCCCGCCAGCGAGCCGGGGCACCTGGACTACAACCGGCCGCCGCGCCTGCTGCCGCCGATGCCCGCCACGCACTTCCGGCTGCCGGCCGAGCCCGCGGCGCCGAGCCGCAACCCGCTGCCGTGGCTCGGCATGGCGATGCCCGCGGTGCTGGGCATCGTGATGGCGATCGCGCTGAAGCAGCCGTACTACCTGTTCTTCGCCCTGGCCTCGCCGCTGATGGGCTGGGGCAACTGGTGGATGTCCAAGCGCAACGGCGTGACCACGCACAAGGAGCGGCTCAAGCAGCACGCCGAGGAGCGGGCGGCGCTGGAGGAGGAGGTCCTGGACGCGGTGCGGAGCGAGCAGCACCGGCGCCGGGTCTCCAGCCCGGGGGCCGCGGAGCTGCGCCTCATCGCCACCACGCCGACGCGGCGCCTCTGGGAGCGCCGCAGCACGGACGGCGACCACCTCACGGTCCGGCTCGGCCTCGCCGACGCCACCAGCCAGGTCGAGGTCGACGACAGCGCCGAGCCGGAGCACCGCCGCAAGACCCGCGCGACCGTCCGGTCCGTGCCGGTCACGGTGCCGCTCAAGGAGGCCGGCGTGGTCGGCCTGGCCGGCCCGGGGGACTGGCCCCGCCGCCGGGCGCGGTGGATGGTGGGCCAGCTCGGGGTGCTGCAGAGCCCGCGTGACGTGCAGGTCTACGTGCTGACCAGCTCCGAGCACGTGCAGGACTGGGCCTGGGCGGCCTGGCTGCCGCACGCCCGCCCGGCGTTCGGCCAGGACGCCGTCGCCCTGATCGGCACGACGACGGACACGCTCGCCGCGCGCGTCGCCGAGGTGAACTCGCTGATCACGCAGCGCCGCGCCGCCATGGAGGGGGCCGGCGGCAAGGTGATGTCCGGCCCGCAGGTCGTCGTGGTGCTCGACGGCGCCCGCCGCCTGCGCGCCCTGCCCGGCGTCGTGTCCATCCTGCGCGACGGCCCCGGCGTCGGCGTGAGCGTCGTCTGCCTGGACGGCGACGAGCAGATGCTGCCCGAGGAGTGCACGGTCGTGGCGCTCGCCCGCGTCGACGGCGGCATGACGCTGCGCCGGCAGGACGCCGACGACCTGCGCACCATCCTGGTCGACGAGGTGAACGACGACTGGTACGAGCCGGTGGCCCGCGCCGTCGCCGCGGTGCACGACGTGACCGCCAGCGAGGGCGAGGGCCTGATCCCCGACTCGGCGCGTCTCGTGGAGGTGCTCGACATCGAGGAGGTCGACGCCGAGCAGATGGTGGCCCGGTGGCGGATGATCTCGAGCACCGGCAAGGGCAGCACGGCCGCCGTCGTCGGCGTGTCCCTGGACGGGCCGTTCGTGCTCGACATGGTGCGCGACGGGCCGCACGCCCTGGTCGGTGGCACCACCGGCTCCGGCAAGTCCGAGTTCCTGCAGACCGTCGTCGCCTCGCTCGCCGTGGTGAACACGCCGGAGACCATGAACTTCGTGCTCGTCGACTACAAGGGCGGCGCGGCGTTCAGCCAGTGCGAGCAGCTGCCGCACACGGTCGGCATGGTCACCGACCTCGACACCCACCTGGTCGAGCGCGCGCTCGACTCGCTGCGCGCGGAGCTCACCTTCCGGGAGCACGTGCTGGCCGCCGCGGGCGCGAAGGACCTGGAGGACTACCTCGACGCGCAGGGCCGCGGGTACGTCGGCCCGACGCTGCCGCGCCTGATGATCGTCATCGACGAGTTCGCCTCCATGGTGCGCGAGCTGCCCGACTTCGTCACCGGGCTCGTCAACATCGCCCAGCGAGGCCGGTCGCTCGGCATCCACCTCATCCTCGCGACGCAGCGCCCGTCCGGCGTCATCTCCCCGGAGATCCGCGCCAACACGAACCTGCGCATCGCCCTGCGGATGACGGACAAGAGCGAGTCCAAGGACGTCATCGACGCGAACGAGGCCGCGGAGATCGCCAAGTCGCAGCCCGGTCGCGCCTACGCCCGGCTCGGGCACTCGTCGCTGGTCCCGTTCCAGTCGGCCCGCGTGGGCGGCCGGCGCCTGTCGCTGTCCGACGTCGGGCAGGTAGAGGCGCCGTTCGTGGCGCGGATCCCCGTGTCCGACCTCGGTGCCCCGGCGCCCGCCCGCCCCCGGGTCAAGCGGAGCGAGGACGTCGAGACCGACCTCGCGGCGCTGGTCGAGACGCTGCGTGAGACGGCACGCGTGGGCGGCTGGGACGACCCGCGGCGGCCGTGGCTGCCCGCGCTGCCGGACCTGCTGCCGTTCGGCCGCCTGGTGCAGCCGAGCGTCCAGTCGCAGTTCGCCTGGGCGCTGGAGGACTCGCCGTCCGACCAGCGGCAGGGTCCCGCGGTGATCGACCTGGACGAGTTCGGGCACCGGTACGTGGTGGGCGCGCCGGGCAGCGGCCGCTCGACGGTGCTGCGCACCAGCGCGTTCGCCGCGGCGAGCCAGATGTCGGTGGCCGACCTGCACCTGTACGCGATCGACTGCGGCAACGGCGCGCTGACGGTGCTCAACGAGCTGCCGCACACCGGCGCCGTCGTGCAGCGCGGGCAGGCCGAACGTGCCAAGCGCCTGCTCACGCGCCTACAGGCCGAGCTCGGGCGGCGCCAGCAGGTGCTCGCCGCCGGCAACTTCGCCAGCGTGACCGAGCAGCGTGAGCTCGCCGAACCGGGCACCCGCCTGTCGCGCGTGCTCGTGCTGATCGACCGCTGGGAGAGCTTCATGAGCACCTACGGCGAGGTCGACAGCGGCAAGCTCGTCGAGATCGTCCAAGAGCTCCTGCGCGACGGCGCGAGCGCAGGCATCCACCTGCTCGTGTCCGGCGACCGCAGCCTGCTCTCCAGCCGGATGAGCGTGCTGACCGACGACGCGCTCGTGCTGCGGCTCACCGACAAGTTCGACTACGGCATGGTCGGCATCGACCACAAGAAGCTGCCCGAGGAGATCCAGCCGGGACGTGCGTTCCGGTCGGGCAGCGGGCTCGAGGTGCAGGTGGCGATCCTCGGCGACGACCCCTCGGGCCGCGCCCAGACCGGCGCCGCCCGCGCCATGGCCGCCACGATCCGCGAGCGGGAGGACGTGGTGCCCGGCACCGGCCCCTTCCGCGTGGACGACCTGCCCTCCACGATCACGGTCGACGCCGCGTACCAGTACGTGGGTCCCGAGGCGGCGCAGCCGATGTGGGCGCTGCTCGGTGTCGGCGGCGACGACCTGACCGCGTTCGGCATGGACCTCGCCGGGGACGCGCCC
Source organism: Promicromonospora sp. NPDC060204 (assembly GCF_042728455.1). Classification (NCBI taxonomy): domain Bacteria; kingdom Bacillati; phylum Actinomycetota; class Actinomycetes; order Micrococcales; family Promicromonosporaceae; genus Promicromonospora; species Promicromonospora sp. NPDC060204. Next base: position 558 of record NZ_JBHWZO010000209.1, on the reverse strand, counting down.
GCGTTCCTCGTGGGCGGCCCGTCCAAGTCGGGGCGGTCCACGATGCTGGCCGTCATGACGGAGTCGCTGCTGCGCGGCGGCACCCAGGTGGTCATCCTGGCGCCGCGCCCCAGCGTCCTGCGCGACCTCGAGGGACGCGAGGGCGTGCGCGCCGTCCTGACCGGCACGGAGATCACCGAGGAGGACCTGGTCCCGCACCTCGCCCCCGACGGCGAGCCCGTGGTTCTCGTCGTCGACGACGGCGAGCTGGTCGCGGACGCCCCGGCCAAGACCTGGCTGCGCGCGTACCTGCGCACGGCCGCCGACAACCGGCGCGGCCTGATCCTCGGCGGCGACGCCTCCGAGGTGGCCAGCGGGTTCTCCGGCTGGCAGGTCGACGTCAAGAAGAGCCGGCGCGGCGCGCTGCTCAGCCCGCAGGACCGGTTCGACGGCGACCTCGTGGGCGCGAGCCTGCCGCGGTCGGCGGTCGCGACGCAGGTCACGCCGGGCAAGGCGCTGGTGCACCTGGGCTCGGGCGAGCTGATGACGGTGCTGGTGCCGACGCTGTAGGACTGTTGC
>NZ_JBHWZO010000208.1:0-11296 GCF_042728455.1 Promicromonospora sp. NPDC060204 | reverse complement strand
GGCCGAGGAGCTGGCCAGGGCCGGCGAGGACCCGTGGTGGACGTACGCGTACTGCAGCATGTTCGCCTCGATCCGTGAGGACCGGTGGGGCGGGGTTTCGGGCGAGGTGCTGCGGCTGACGGGCCGGGCCCCGGCGGCGCTGGACATCGTCGTCCGCGCGACCGCCTGAAGCTCTACCGGTACTGCGCGACGATCGGGCAGTCCATCGGGTCGGCGTGGCCCAGGCCGACGCGGTTGAGGTACTCGACGATGATGCCGTAGGACTCGAACAGCCCGGTCTCGGTGTAGGGGATGCCGCGCTCTGCGCAGAACTCCTGCACGATGGGGCGGACCTGGCGGAGGTTGACGCTGGGCATCCGCGGGAAGACGTGGTGCTCGACCTGGTAGTTCAGGCCGCCCATGGCCCACGCGACGAACCGTCCGCCGCGGATGTTGCGCGACGTGAGGACCTGGCGGCGCAGGAAGTCGATCTCGAGGTCCTTGGGCAGCAGCGGCATGCCCTTGTGGTTGGGGGCGAAGGTGGCGCCCATGTACACGCCGAAGGTGGCGAGCTGGACCAGCATGAACGCCAGGCCGAGCACCGGGCCGAGGGTGAGGAAGACGAGGGTCGGGAACCCGATGAGCCGGATGCCCAGGAGCACGCTCTCCGCCCCGCGGTGCTTGATCGCCGGGGTCGTGGCGAGCGTCTGGACCGAGTTCGCGTGCAGCACCGGGCCGAACAGCGCCAGCATCGGGAAGAACAGCCAGCCCTGGCGGCGGGTGACCCAGCCGAGGAACCCGGTGCGCCCGGCCTCCTCCCCCGGTACGAACACGAGCGCCCCCGTGGCGATGTCGCCGTCCTTGCCGATCACGTTGGGGTTGCCGTGGTGCTTGTTGTGCTTGCGGTTCCACCAGCCGATGCTCAGCCCGACGCCGAGGTTGCCGATGATCCGGGAGAACCACTCGTTGTGCTTGCCGGTGCTGAAGATCTGCTGGTGGCCACCGTCGTGAGCGAGGAAGGCGCCCTGGGTGAACACGACGCCGAACAGCGCCGCCACGGCGAGCTGCCACCACGTGTCGCCCAGGGTGAGCAGCAGGGTGAACGCGACCGCGAGGGCCACCGTGAATCCGATGGTGCGGCCGACGTACCAGCCGACACGACGTCCCATCAGACCCGCGGCGTTCGCGCGCTCGACGAGCTCGAAGTAGTCGTTGGTCTGCGCGTTGCGGGCCGTGCGTCGTTGGCGGGCCGGGCGGGGCGGGGCGTCGGTCGTCATGGGCGTCAACCTAGGAACTCGGTCGTGCACCGCGCGTCCCCCGCAGGAGCCAATCTCACCCCCTACGCAGGTAGCGGGTCAGGGTCCTCGACGGGCAGGGTCGCGGCGAGCTCGAAGCCGCCGTCGGGCGTGGGGCCGGCGCTGACCGTGCCACCGATCGCCGCCACGCGCTCGCGGATGCCGGCCAGGCCCAGGCGGGCGCCCGGGGTGGGTTCGTCGTCACGGCCGGGGGGCGTGTTGGTGACCACGACGCGCAGCTCGTGCCCGTCGCTGCTGATGCGGACGGCGATGGCGGAGCCCGGGGCGTGCCGCAGCGCGTTGCTCAGCGCCTCCTGGACCACGCGGAACGCCGTGAGGCCGACGACCTCGGACACCTCGGTACCGGCCCCCTGGTCGGGAGAAGGGCCGGGGGCAGGGTCGGAGGCAGCGTCGTCGTCCGCGTCAGCGCCAGCGTCGTCGTCCGTGTCGTCGTACATGCCGTCGTACGTGATCTCGGCACCGGAGGCGCGCGTGGACTCGATCAACGCCGTGACGTCGGACAGGCCGGGCAGCGGCGCCGTCGGAGCCGTGTCGTGGCCACGCAGGATGCCGAGCAGCCCGCGCATCTCCCCCAGGGCACGCCGCGAGGAGGCGGCGATCTCCTCGAACTCGCGCTGCACCGCCTCGTCGAGGCCGGGCTGGCGGTAGCGGGCCGTGGACGCCTGGACGGTGATGACCGACATGCTGTGCGCGACGACGTCGTGCAGCTCGCGCGCGATCCGGTTGCGTTCCTCCAGCTCACGGCGCCGGCTCTTCTCGGCGGCGCTGAGCCGCTCGGCCTGCTCCATGCGCAGCACGCTCAGGCTCCACAGCCGCACGATCACGCCGACCAGCGCGAACCCGCCGCTCAGGGAGACCAGCACGACGCCGTTGGCGAAGGCGGACGGGTGCCCGCCGTCGCTCAGTACCGCGGGCGCCCACACCGTCAGCATCGCGCCGACCGACCACAGGGACGCCGCCCAGTACCAGGAGTGGCGCAGGGCCAGCACGAACACCGTCAGGCAGTGCGCGAGCAGCACCGTGACCGGCCACGGCCAGGGCCACTCGGGGCCTGCGCCCGCGGTGACGATCATCAGGGGCAGGGCGCCCGCGACCGACGCGCCGAGCCCGGCCCACGGCCAGCGCACCGCCAGGATCGCGGCGGCGCAGTTGACGAGCGTGAAGGCCATGGCGGCCGCGGGATGGGTGCCGTACCCGGACGCGGTCACCGGCCAGCCGACGGCGACCAGCGTGACGGCCGCGATCGAGACCAGCGACCACAGCCACACGATCTCGCGCCGGGCGATCGAGGCCGCGTTGACATCCAGCCGGGTCAGCGAGCGCAGCCGGTTGAGGGAACGCGGCCGCGGCGGCGTCTCGGGTGGGTGATCCATCACGCGCAGGTTATGCCGTCGTCCGCCCGTGGCGCGTCACCCGTACGACGGACCCGGTGTCATACTTTCGGGTCGCGTCCGCCCCCGGGGCAGAGGGCGGCTCTGTCTCCCACGTCGGTCTCCAGGGTTAGGTTGTCCCCATGCCACCACCTCCCGACGTCGCCGGGCGCGACATCCGGGTCCTGATCGTCGACGACCAGTCGATGATCCGCGCCGGGTTCGAGGCCCTCCTGAACGCGCACGAGGGGATCACGGTGGTCGGGACGAGCGACGACGGCGCGGGGATCAGCGACGTCGTGCGGCGGGTGCAGCCCGACGTCGTGCTGATGGACATCCGCATGCCCAAGGTCAACGGCCTGGACGCCGCCCGCACGATCCTGGCGATGCCCGGCACCCCGCCCAAGGTGATCATGCTGACCACGTTCGACGCCGACGAGTACGTGTTCTCCGCCCTGCGCGCGGGCGCGAGCGGGTTCCTGCTCAAGGACTCCCCGCCCGAGGAGCTCACCCACGCCGTCCGGACCGTCGCGGCCGGCGACGCGCTCCTGTCCCCCAGGATCACCCGGGCCCTCATCGCGGACTACGCCGCGCGGCCGGCCACGCCCGCCTCGGTGGCGGCCACCCTGGGCGGGCTGACCGACCGCGAGCTCGACGTGATGAAGGCCGTGGCGGCCGGGCGGTCCAACGCCGAGATCGCGACCGAGCTGCACCTGGCCGAGCAGACGGTCAAGACGCACGTCTCGCGCATCCTGAACAAGCTCACCCTGCGTGACCGGACGCAGATGGTGGTCTGCGCCTACGAGTCCGGCCTGGTGCGCGTCGGCCGCTGACATTCGGGGGGCTGACGTCAGGGGGTGCGGACGTAGTCGGCGAGGTGCTGGCCCGTCAGGGTCGGCTCGCCCGCCTCGGCCCGGGCCACCAGGTCGGCGGGCGTGCCCTCGAAGACGACCCGGCCGCCGTCGTGCCCCGCGCCGGGACCCAGGTCGATGATCCAGTCGGCGTGCGCCATGACGGCCTGGTGGTGCTCGATGACCACGACCGACTTGCCCGACGCGACCAGGCGGTCCAGCAGGGCCAGGAGGTTCTCGACGTCGGCCAGGTGCAGGCCCGCCGTGGGCTCGTCCAGGACGTAGACGCCGCCGTCCTCGCCCAGGAACGTCGCGAGCTTCAGTCGCTGCCGCTCACCGCCGGACAGCGTGGTCAGAGGCTGGCCGATCTTCAGGTAGCCCAGCCCGACGTCGGCCAGGCGCTGCAGGATCTTGTGCGCCGCCGGCACCCGGGCGGAACCGGACCCGAAGAACTCCTCGGCCTCCGCGACCGACATCGCCAGCACCTCGGCGATGTTCTTGCCGCCGTCAGCCCCGCCGTCCTTCCCACCCTCGCCCGAGCCGCCCAGCTTGTACTCCAGCACCGCCGCCTGGAACCGCTTGCCCTCGCACTCCTCGCACGTGGTGGCCACGGTGTCCATGAAGCCGAGCTGGGTGTAGACCACGCCGGCGCCGTTGCAGGTGGGGCACGCGCCCTCGGAGTTGGCGCTGAACAGTGCGGGCTTGACGCCGTTGGCCTTGGCGAACGCCTTGCGGACCGGCTCCAGCAGCCCGGTGTAGGTGGCGGGGTTGGAGCGGCTCGAGCCCTTGATCGCGGACTGGTCCACCACGACGACGCCGTCGCGTCCCGCGAGGCTGCCGTGGATCAGGGAGCTCTTGCCCGACCCCGCGACGCCCGTGACGACGCACAGCACGCCCGTCGGCACATCGACGTCGACGTCGCGCAGGTTGTGGGTGCTGGCGCCGCGGATCTCCAGGGCGCCCGTGGCGGTCCGCGGGGACTCCTTCAGGGAGGCCCGGTCCGCCAGGTGCCGGCCGGTCAGCGTGCCGCTGGAGCGCAGCTCCTCGACCGTGCCCTCGAAGCACACGGTGCCGCCGTCGCTGCCGGCGCCGGGCCCGAGGTCGACGACGTGGTCGGCGATCGCGATCGTCTCCGGCTTGTGCTCTACGACCAGCACGGTGTTGCCCTTGTCCCGCAGCTGCAGCAGCAGGTCGTTCATCCGCTGGATGTCGTGCGGGTGCAGGCCGATCGTAGGCTCGTCGAAGACATAGGTGATGTCCGTGAGCGCCGAGCCGAGGTGGCTGATCAGCTTGGTGCGCTGCGCCTCGCCGCCGGACAGCGTGCCCGAGGGCCGGTCCAGCGACAGGTAGCCCAGCCCGATCTCGACGAACTTGTCCAGCAGGTGCTGCAGGTTGGCCAGCAGCGGCGCGACGGACGGCTCGTCCAGGCCGCGCACCCAGTCGGCCAGGTCGCCGATCTGCATGGCGCACGCGTCGGCGATGTTGACGCCCTTGATCTTCGACGCGAGGGCGGCCTGCGCCAGGCGGGTACCGCCGCAGTCGGGGCAGGTGATGAACGTGACCGCCCGGTCCACGAAGGCGCGCAGGTGCGGCTGCAGGGCGTCGCGGTCCTTGGTGAGCATCGAGCGCCGCACCTGCGGCACCAGGCCCTCGTACGTCAGGTTGGCGCCGCCGATCTTGCGCTTGGTCGCGTCCCGGTACAGGAAGTCGTGCCGCTCGGTCTCGTTGTAGTCGCGGATCGGCTTGTCGCCGTCGAGGTACCCCGACTCCGTGAAGAACCGCACCGACCAGCCGCCCGCCTTGTACCCGGGCACCGTGATGGCGCCCTCGTTGAGCGACTTGTCCTCGTCGACGAGCTCGCTCAGGTCGATGTCCGAGACCGTGCCCCGGCCCTCGCAGCGCGGGCACATCCCGCCGTGGTACGTCGCCTCGCGCACGATCTGCTTCTCGCCCGTGGACGACGTCATCACCCCGCTGGCGGTACGGGCCGGGATGTTGAACGAGTACGCGACCGCCGGGCCGGCCGACGGCGTGCCCAGGCGGCTGAACAGCAGCCGCAGCAGCGCATTGGTGTCGGTCACGGTGCCGAGCGTGGAGCGCGGGTTGGCGCCCAGCCGCTCCTGCCCGACGACGATCGCGGTGGTCAGACCCTCCAGCAGGTCGACGTCGGGCCGCGACAGCGACGGCATCATGCCCTGCACGAACGCGCTGTACGTCTCGTTGATCATCCGCTGCGACTCCGCGGCGATGGTCGCGAACACCAGCGAGCTCTTGCCCGAGCCCGAGACGCCGGTGAACACCGTCAGCCGGCGCTTCGGGATCTCCAGGTCGACGTCCTGCAGGTTGTTCTCCCGCGCGCCGTGCACCCGGATCAGGTCGTGGGTGTCCGCCGGGTGGACCCCGGACGACGGCGCGTCCGTGCCGGCAACGGTGTCGGCGGTCGTGCGGGCGGTGGTGGTGCTGGTGGTGGTGCTCGCCGTGTTCATGCTCGGCCTTCCGTGGCAGTGGTACCTGAGGCGGACACCAGCACGGGCCGGGGTCCCTCGGACGGTCGGGTGTCGGTCAGCTGGGTGTCAGTCAGCGCGGTGGGAATCAGCTCGGTGTCGGAGAGGTGGGTCTCGGCCGCCCGGAGGTAGGCCGCCAGTCCGGGGACGCACACGGCGGCCCGCTCAGAGCTGCTTGATGCGGACGGTGTTGCCCGCCGGGTCGCGGAACGCGCAGTCGCGGAACCCGTACGGCTGGTCGACCGGCTCCTGCATGACCTCGGCGCCGCTGGCCTGCACCCGCTCGAACGCCGCGTCGAGGTCGGTGGCGCCCAGGATGACGGCGGCGTAGGTGCCCTTGGCCATCATCTCGGCGACCGTGCGGCGCTCGTCCTCGGTGACGCCCGGGTCGGCCCCCGGCGGCGTCAGCACGATCGAGGTGTCCGGCTGGTCCGCCGGGCCGACCGTGATCCAGCGCATGGCGCCCTGCCCGACGTCGAGGAAGACCTCGAAGCCCAGCGCGTCCCGGTAGAACGCCAGGGACGCCTCCGGGTCGGTGTGCGGCAGGAACGTCTGGTGGATCGTCAGCCCCGTGCTCTTGCTCGTCTGTGTGCTCATGACGATCACGCTAGGTCCGGACCCGGGGGTTGCGCTTCTCGATTCCTGACGGGCCTGGTCACCTGCTTGGCGATGCACGCCGGCAGACCCGCCGTGTCGACCTGCGCGCCCGCGAGCACCGGGTCGGCGCGGTACACGCTCGGCGGCACCCCGACCAGCTCGGTGAACCGCGTGCTGAAGGTGCCCAGCGACGAGCAGCCCACCGCGAAGCAGACCTCGGTCACGCTCAGGTCGCCCCGGCGCAGGAGCATCATGGCGCGCTCGATCCGCCGGGTCATCAGGTAGCTGTACGGCGACTCCCCGTAGGCGGCCTTGAACTGGCGCGACAGGTGCCCGGCCGACATGTGCACCCCGGCCGCGAGCGCCGCGACGTCCAGGGGCTGGGTGTACTCGCGGTCCATGCGGTCGCGCACGCGGCGCAGGAGCGCGAGGGTGCGCAGGTGCTCGGGGTCGGCAGCGTTGCTCGTCACGCAGGCGATGCTGCCATGCCGTGCCGCCCTGCTCGCAGCCGACAGCGCTCTTCCCGGCGTGTCAGTGGGTGAATGTACGTTGACGAGATGCTTCCGCCGGCGCGAGACCTGTCGCAACAGGATGTGTTGGATGTGTTGGCCGCGACCCTCGAGAAGTTCGACGTGCGCCTGTCTGGTGGTGCATCGCCCGTCGATGCCCGCTCGGGTGCGGGCATCCATCGGGTGGTGCTGACCGGTGGCGGGCGGGCGTACCTGAAGGTCACGGCGGCCGACGTCGGTCGCTCCCGCGCCGAGGCGGAGCGGGAGCTGAGGTTCTACCGCAGGGTGGCACCTGCCGCGCCCGTGCTCACGCCTGCGCTGCTGGACGCACTGGTCGTCGACGAGGGCGTCGCGCTGCTGCTGGAGGACGCCGGCGAACCGCTGGACGTCGCTGCCTGGTCCCGGGACAGGTGGCGGGTGCTCGGCCGTGACCTGGCCCGGCTGCACGGGACGGCTCTGCCGGCGGGCGACTGGGGGCGCCCTGACGACCTGCTGTCGGCGCTCGCGGTCCCGGATCTTGCCCCGGTCGTCGAGTTCTGGTCGTCTCATCTACCGCGGCTCGATGACCTGCTCGACTCCCGGAGCGCGCTGCGTGACCGGCTCCGGACGGCGTCGCCGGTCTTCGTCCACGGTGACTGTCACACGGCGAACGTCGTGCACCGCACGGCCGGCGGGCAGGACGCTCTGGTGTTCTGCGACTGGCAGGCGTCCGGCGTCGGGCGGGCGACGTCGGACCTCGCGCTGCTCAGTGTCCGGGCGACCCCGTCGGGTGTCGGTGTCCCGGCCGCCCTCGTCGAGGAGTACCTGGCGCAGTGTGCGCGAACGGGCGCCCCGCGGGACCCCGCCGAGCTCAGGAGGGACCTGGCGCTGGAGGAGCTCGCGATCCTGGTCTTCCAGTGGCCGCCGTACGCGGCCTACAACGGTCCGGACGGTATCGACCGGATCCGTCGGCGGGCCCGGTATCTCGCCGCCCGGTACTTCGCAGAGCGGGTCAGCGGCTGAAGAACTGGAGGTAGTTGGTGTCGCCCCAGCCGTTGTCGGCGCCGTCGGCCTGGAAGTTGACGGCGACCGGGCCGCGGGCGTTGACGGCGACCTCGGGCGTCGTGCCGTAGCCGTAGGAGCTGACGACGACGTCGTTGAGCGGGGTGCTGGTGCGGTCCAGCGTGACCAGCCGCAGCGTGCTCCGAGGGCAGCCGCCGCGCGCGACGACGCCGAACGCGACGTAGGAGCGTCCAGCGGGTGCGATACCGACGCCGATGTTGACGAGCTCCCGGCACAGGAGGGGAACGCCGGACGCGTAGCTCTTGGCCCACAGGGTGGTGGTGGACCCCCAGCCCTCGCCGGCGGAGGTCTGCGCGAAGTGGCGGGTGCGGACCGAGAGGTAGCGACCGTTCCGGTAGGGCCATACCACGCGGGTGTCGGTGGTGCCCGCGGCGAGCTGGGCGTCCTGCCCCACGGCGAACGCGTAGGCGGGGGTGGAGGTGGTGGTCTGCTGACGCCAGAGCTTGTCGCCCGCGGTGATCGTCTCGCGGCCCTGGCCGTCGGTCACGATGCGGGGCGCCCCGCCGGCCGGCGAGACGGTGCCGAGGGTCTGCGGTGCGGTCCAGGTGGTGGCACCAGGGCGGAGCACGGTGCGCCGCACGGCTCGGGTGGTGGCGCCGGTGGCCTCGGCCCAGACGACCGTCACCTTGCCGGCGTCGTTGATGGTCGCGGCGAAGTACCCGTTGTCGGGCACACCGGTGACCGGCAGGGTCGTCCAGCTCGCTCCCCGCGGGTGGAGGCCCGCCATGAGGCCGTCGGGAGCACGCCAGACGACGACGGCGTCCCCGTCGGTGTTGGTGACGAAACTGGTGGCGTAGTCGAGCTCGCCGATCGTCTCCGGCGCGGCCCATTGTCCGCCGACGAACTCGCGAGACACCAGGAACGAGTCGGGCCCGGAGGAGACGGCGATCCCGTAGGCACCGGAACCGGCACGGACGCTGCCGCCGTACCCGGGGATCTCGGTCGGCGCGGGCCAGGTCCCGTTGTACGTCGAGCTCAGGCTGATGACCTCGGAACCCTCGCCCGGCACGGGGTGCGCGACGGTGTGCACCCGACCGGACTGGGAGACCGCCGCCGACCAGGCGCCACCGGTGCGCTGCGTGGGCCAGCCGGGTGCGGGGTCGCCGGGCGCGGCGTGCACGGGCATGGCGTGTACGGGCATGGCGTGTGCTGACAGGGGTGTCGCCGCCAGCACCAGCGCTGCTGCCAGGGCGCCCACGATTCGTCGTCGCATCCGGGCTCGCCTTCCTCGGGGCATCGTCGTCCTGCCGGCGGTCTTCCGTGCGGTGCTCTCTGCGGTTTCCCAGCCGAGGTTAGCCCGGGCCGCTCCCGTGCGGGACGGCGGGACCGGGTGAACTCGGCGAGGTTGCCCGCGTGGACCGCGGCCGGGGCCACCGCAGGAACACCACATCAGCTCCGTGGGAACACCGCAGGTCGGAGCATCCGATCGGGAACAAATCGGGCCTCGTCGCACGTTGTGGAAGCAGCAATGAGCAACTGTCCGATGTCTGTGACCCAGGGCTCTCCCCAACCCTTGACGTGCGTCGGCGCACCCTAATTTCCCTGGCTCGACATCCCGGTCCGCGAACCCGGTACAGCACCCTCTCAGGGCGCTCCCGGTGATCCTGGATCGGCTCGCGCGATGCTGCTCACCCGGCCCCCTACGTATGGAGGACCACGTGACAACACCCGCCCCACTCCTGCGTCCTGTTCCCGACTCCCCCGACCCCGCGGACGGCGCTCGCGGCCACGCCCCGAAACCCGTTCCTGACCGCACTGTCGACCGGGCTGCCGTCCACTCCGCAAGGAGCGCTGTCGGCCGTCCCGCCGACGGCCCCCTGATGATCGTCGTGGGCGGTGTCCCGGGCGCCGGCAAGAGCACCCTGCTGGCCAACGTCGCCGCCGACGTCCCCCGCGCGGTGGTGCTCGACCCCGACCGCTACCGGCGTCGGATCGCCGCCCGCCTGCCGTCCTGGGTGCCGTACGGCGCCTACCGCTGGGTGGCGCACACCCTGCACGCCGTCGCGACCGTGCTGTACCTGCTGGCCGGGCCTCGTTCCGGCCGGCCCCTGCTGGTGCACGACACCGCCACCCGCGAGCGCCGTCGGGAGCTGCTGGGCCTGCTGGCGCGGCTGTGCGGGTGGGACCCGGTGCTGGTGGCCGTGGACGTGTCGCTGGCGGAGGCGCTGGACGGGCAGCTGGACCGGGGTCGTGTGGTGCAGCCGGACGAGTTCGTGCGGCACTGGGAGCGGTGGACGGCGCAGCGTTCGCTGCTCGCGGCGGCGGCCGGCGGGCCGCGGGGCCCGTGGTCGGCGGTGCACCTGATGGAGCGGTGCGACGCGTTCGGGCAGGTGCGTGACCTGGTGCGGCGACGTTCGGTCGTGGTGGCGGCGAGCCGCCCGGAGCCGGCACAGGCCGCTGCCCGGGGCGCCAACCCCTGCGCGGCCTAGCTCACCGGGTCCGGTTCACCGGCCTGCATATTCGCTGGCCTACCCGTTCACCGGCCTACATGCCGGTGAGCAGGGCCTCCCGGAGGCTGTCCGGGAGGTCGGGCGGGACGTCGGGTGGCACGGCGAGGGCGTGCAGGGCGCGGCTGAAGTAGTTCCGGGCGGCTGCGGCCAGCACGACGTCGACGATCTGCCGGTCGGTGAGCCCGAGGTCCCGCAGCCGCTGGGTGTCCTGCTCGGTCAGTGCGGTCGAGTCGCGGCTGATGCGCTCGGCGAGCTCCATGGCGGTGACCTCGAGCTCGCTGAGCCCGGCGGCGTGGTAGTCGAGGGCGATGCGTTCGAGCTGGGCGTCGTCGAACACGGTGCGGGACTTGCGCCCGTGGGCGAGGCGGCAGGCCTGCGACCGCAGGGCGCCCGCGGCGGCGAGGGTGACCAGCTCGTACAGGCGCAGGCCGATGCTCTGCGCGATCGCGCCGGTCAGGTCCTCGAACGCGCGCTGTGCCTGCGGGTTGACGGCCATGACCCGGGTGTGGCTGGGCACGTAGCCGAGCTCGCGGAGGTCTCCGGCGTACCCCTCGGCCCAGGCGCCGGTGGCCTCGGCGGGATCGGGCGTCCTGATGATGGTCATGTTCGAGCGTCTCACCGCCGTCGTCGGCCCGACAGCGGGTGGGCGGGTGAGATC
>NZ_JBHWZO010000207.1:0-11346 GCF_042728455.1 Promicromonospora sp. NPDC060204 | reverse complement strand
GCTAGCAGAGCGTAGACAATGTCTACGCTCAGCTAGCACACCCCAGGACCTAACCTTTCCGCCGGCGAGACACTCCGTTGACAGTCAAAGGCCTACCGCGCCACCAGGTCCGGCAGCTTCGCGGACTCCGACGTGTGCAGGTGGCATGCCACCAGCCGCCCGTCCTCGGCCTGCGCCGTCCGGCCCAGCACCGGCAGCTCGGTGCGGCACACGTCCATGACGTGGGGGCACCGCGGGGCGAACGGGCAGCCGGGCTCGCGCTGGGACAGGTCCGGCGGCGCGCCGGGGATGCCCGAAAGGTCGCGTCGCGGCCCGTGCAGCGGGGGGAACGAGCCGAGCAGGCCCGCGGAGTACGGGTGCCGGGGGTGCGTATACACGTCGCGCGCCGCCGCCGTCTCGACGATCTCGCCCGCGTACATCACGGCGATGCGGTCGGCGACCTCGACCAGCAGGGACACGTCGTGCGTGATGAGCACCACGGAGAAGCCCAGCCGCTCGCGCAGCTCCATGACCTGTTCCAGGATCTGGCGCTGCATCACCACGTCGAGCGCCGTGGTGGGCTCGTCCATGATGAGCACCTGCGGCTCCAGGGCCAGCGCCATCGCGATCATCACGCGCTGGCGCATGCCGCCGGAGAGCTGGTGCGGGTAGGCCCGCAGCCGGTCGGTCGAGATGCCCACGAGACGCAGCAGCTCCGCCGCCCGCTCCCGGGCCTCCCCGCGACCCATGCGCGGGCGGTGCGCCAGGATGCCGTCGACGAGCTGCTTCTCCACCCGGAACACCGGGTTGAGCGAGCTCATCGCACCCTGGAACACGATCGCGATGTCGCGCCAGCGCGCGGCCCGCAGCTCGGCGTCGGACAGGGCGAGCAGGTCCGCCCGCTTGCCGTCACGGTTCGTGAGCCACACCTCGCCGCCCGTGATGAGGCCCGGCGGGGCGAGCAGCCGCGTCGCGGCGTAGGCGAGGGTCGACTTGCCGCAGCCCGACTCCCCCGCGAGCCCCAGCACCTCGCCGCGGCGCAGCGTCAGGGAGACGTCGCGCAGCACGTGCGTCGGGTCGTCGCCGAACCCGTAGTCGACGCTCAGGTTCCGGACCTCGAGGACCGGATCCTCCGCCGTCGGCCCGCCGTCGGCAGCAAGACCGCCGGCAGCAACGGCCGGAGCCGCGCCCGGACCGGTAACAGCACCTGCGCTCATGACCGCACCTCCCGCACCACCGGGGTGAACCCCACGCGCGGCCGGATGCCCCGGCGACGCAGCGAGCGCGCGTGCAGGCCGGTGGACCGCAGGCGGGGGTTGACGATCTCGTCGATACCGAAGTTGACCAGGGTCAGCGCCATGCCGAGCAGCGCGATGCACGCCCCGGCCGGCACGAACCACCACCACGCGCCACGCTGCAGCGCGAGGTTGTTCTGCGCCCAGAACAGGATCGTGCCCCAGTTCCAGTCGCTGACCGGCGTGATGCCGATGAACGACAGCGTGACCTGGGACAGCACCGCGAACGTCACGGTGCCCACGAACCCGGAGGCGATCACGGCCGTCAGGTTGGGCATGACCTCGGCGAGCACGAGGCGCCACGTGCGCTCCCCGTTGGCCCGGGCCGCCTCGACGAAGTCGCGTTTGCGCAGCGACAGCGTCTGGGCGCGCAGCACGCGAGCGCCCCAGGCCCAGCCGGTCGCCCCGATGACCAGCGCGACGGTGAGGCCGCCGGCGGACGGCAGCTGCGCGGCGATCAGGATGATCAGGGGCAGCTGCGGGATGACCAGGAACATGTTCGACAGCGCGGACAGCGACTCGTCGCCGATGCCGCCGACGAAACCGGCGGTCACGCCCACGAGCACGCCCACCACGGTGGCGCTCACGCCGGCGACCAGGCCGACGACGAGCACGCCGCGAGCGCCCACGATGATCTGGGACAGGATGTCGCGCCCGGTGTGGTCGGTGCCGAGCCAGTGGGTGACGGACGGCGGGCTGAGCAGCGCGTCGCTCACCTGGTTGGGGTCGTACGGCGAGAGCCAGGGACCCACCAGGGCGAGCAGCGTGAAGAAGCCGAGGATGACCAGGCCGGTGATGACCTTGCCGTTGCGCAGGAACAGCAGCTGGTTCTTCATCGGTCCTCCGTCCGGGTGCGGGGGTCGAGCAGGGCGTAGGCGAGGTCGGCCACCATGTTCGCCACGAGGACGGACAGGGTGATGACCAGGAAGCAGCCCTGCATCAGCGGGTAGTCGTGGGTGGAGACGGCCTGGTAGAGCGTGTAGCCGATGCCCTGGTAGGAGAAGACCATCTCCATGATCAGCGTGCCGCCGACGACGAAGCCGAGGGACAGCGCGAAGCTGGAGACCTGCGGCAGGACGGCGTTGCGCGCGGCGTAGCCGAGCATGACCTGCCGCTCGGGCAGGCCCTTGGCGTGCGCGACGGTGACGTAGTCCTCGGAGGACACGGTCACCATCATGTTGCGCATGCCGAGCACCCAGCCGGCCACGGAGGACAGCACGACGGTGAGCGCGGGCAGGAAGCCGTAGTAGATGACGGAGCCGATGAACTCACCGCTGAACGCGGGTACGAGGCCGCGGTCGTAGCTGCCGCTGGACGGGAACCAGCCGAGGTTCACGGACAGCACGGCGATGGTGATCAGGCCCAGCCAGAAGTAGGGCACGGCCTGGAAGAACGTCGCCACGGGCAGCAGCCCGTCGGCCCAGGTGCCGCGGCGCCAGCCGAGGAACGTGCCGATGAGCGAACCGATCACGAACGCGATGATCGTGGCGACGCCGACCAGCCCGACCGTCCACGGCAGGGACTGGTTGACGATGTCGGCCACGGGCGTCGGGAAGTGCGTGAAGGACAGGCCGAGGTCGCCCTTCAGGAGCAGGCCCCAGTAGTCGACGTACTGCTGCCAGAGGCTGGTGTCCTGGTCCAGGCCGAACAGCACCCGCAGCGAGTGCTCGGCGTTGCTGTCGATGCGGCCCTGCATGCGGCCCAGCAGGGCCGTGACGGGGTCGCCCGGCAGCAGGCGCGGGATGAAGAAGTTGATGGTGATCGCGGCCCACGCGGTCAGCGCGTAGAACACGACCCTGCGCAGCAGGAACCTCATGCGGCCACCTCCCCGTTCCCGTTGGCGCCGTTCGCGCCGGCACCGTTCGCACCCGCGTGCCGGACGGCGGGCCCGACGTCGGGCCGCCCCTCCCGCTCGCCGTACCCCCAGCAGGCGGCGGACCGCCCCGGGGCGACCTCGATCAGCTCGGGGGTCTCGGTGCGGCACAGGTCGGTCGCGTACGGGCAGCGCGGCGCGAACCGGCAGCCGGGCGGCGGGTCCACGAGGCTCGGCGGCTCGCCGCCGGTCCCCTGCTCCCGCACGGCCGCGGCGCCGATCCCCGCCAGGTCGTCGGGGTCGGGCGCGGACGCGATGAGCAGCCGCGTGTAGGGGTGCAGCGGCTCCTGGGTCACGGACTCGGAGTCGCCGGTCTCCATGACCTGCCCCGCGTACAGCACGGTGGTCCGGTCGGCGAAGTACCGGGCGGAGGCGATGTCGTGGGTGATGTACAGGACGGCGATCCCGAGCCGGTCGCGCAGGTCGGCCAGCAGGTTGAGGATGCCCAGCCGGATCGAGACGTCCAGCATGGAGACCGGCTCGTCGGCGAGCAGCACCTCCGGGTCGGCGGCCAGCGCCCGCGCGATGGCGATGCGCTGCCGCTGCCCGCCGGACAGCTCGTGCGGGTACTTGTCCACGTACCGCGTCGCGGGCGTGAGGTGCACGCGCTCCAGCAGTTCGGTCAGAGCGGCCTCGAGCTCGGCGCCCCGCAGCTTGCCTCCGCCGGACTGGCGCCGGTGCAGGCGCAGCGCGCGGGTGAGCGTGTAGCGCACCGGGTGCACCGGGTTCAGGGAGCCGAACGGGTCCTGGAAGATCATCTGCACGCGTCGCACGTACGCGCGGAACGCCCGCCGGCCCCGCAGGCGGACGGCGGCGCCGTCGAGCAGCACCTGCCCGCCCGTGATCGGGATCAGTCCGGCCAGCAGCCGGGCGACCGTGGACTTGCCGGACCCCGACTCCCCCACCACGGCCAGGACCTGGCCGCGGTGGAGCTCGAGGTCCACGCCGTCCACGGCGTGGATCGCCCGGGCGGGCGAGCGGCCGCTGACGCGGCGCCCGCCCGCTCGGAAGTGCTTGGTGAGGCCGTGCGCGGCCAGCACCGGTGTCGTCTCGCTCATCAGCCTTCCGCAGGCTTGAGGTGCATCAGGATCTGGGCGGCCTGCACACCGGTGGGCTGGGGCTGGTTGTACGGGTCCTCCTCGGACGGCCAGCCCACGTAGTTCTGCGTCGAGTACTGCGCGGTGGCCGGGCGGGTCCAGATGGCGATGCCCGGCACCTCCTCGACGAACACCTTCTGGATGGTGTCCAGCGCCTCGGTACGCGCGCCGTCGTCCTGCGCGGCGGCGTAGTCGGCGAGCGCCTGCGTGGCGTCGTCGTTCTGGAAGCGGCCGAAGTTCCACGTGGCCGGCTCGCCCAGCTTCTTGTACTGCGCGCCGTCCAGGATGTCGGAGTACATGTCCCAGGGGGTGGCGCCGCCGTCGGTCCAGTGCAGGGTGGCCTGGAAGTCGCCGCCGGGGATGATGTCGGCGAACCAGCCGTCCTGGTTGACGGGGTTGACGGTGGCCGTGGCGCCGAGCTCGGCGGCGGAGTTCTTGATGAGGTCCAGGGCGGTCAGGTAGTCGTTCCAGCCGGCCGGGTTGACCAGCTCGAAGGTCACCTCGTCGCCGTCGGGGTCGACGAGCTTCTCGCCCTCCCAGGTGTAGCCGGCGTCCTCCAGCAGGGCGCGGGCGCCCTCGACGTCGACCGCGTACTCCTGGTCGGCGTAGTCGGCGGAGAGGAACTCCTCGCCGGCGGGCAGCGGCAGGCCGGTGACGCTGGTCAGGGCGGGGTTGACGCCGGAGGTGGCGACGTCGACGAGCTCCTGGCGGTCGATGACCATGTTCAGGGCCTGGCGGAACGCCTTGTCGTCGAACGGCTTGGTCTCGTTGTTCAGGTAGAGCACGTCGATGCCGAGGCCGCCGGCGGCGTACTGGTGGTAGTGCTCCGGGTCCTGGGCGATGTAGACGTTCTCGTAGTCGGCGATGAACGTCCAGCCCCACTGCGCCTCACCGGTGGTCAGGGCCGTGGTCAGGGCGTTGTTGTCGTTGTACGACGAGTACCGGATCTCGGGGACGGCGGGCTTGCCGCCCCAGTAGTCGTCGCGCGCCACGACAGTCGCCGCCTGCGGCGTCCACGACTTCAGCGTGTACGGGCCGGTACCCACGGGGTCGGGGTTGGTGTCGGTGGTCGGGTCCTTCACGTCGGCCCAGATGTGCTCGGGCACCATGACCAGGTCGTACAGCTTGGACTGGTTGACGAACTGCCCGGTGGTGAACGTGACGGTGACGGTGGACCCGTCGGTCTCGACGCTGTCGTAGGGCAGGGCGCCGGTGTTCAGCGCCTCGAAGTCCTTGCGGAGCTGGATGGAGAACGCGACGTCGTCGGCGGTGAACTCCTCCCCGTCCGACCAGGTGACGCCCTCGCGGGGCGTGATGACGGCCTCGGTGAAGTCCTCGTTCCACTCGATGCTGTCGGCGAGCCAGGGCTCCGGGTCCTCGGAGGGCCGGGCCTGGTTGCGCATCATCAGCGGCTCGTAGATCGTGAACGCGTAGCCCAGCGAGAGCGCGGACGAGCCCGTGGCGAACGGGCTGTGGTTCTCGGTCTGGACGCCGTTCGGCATGCCGACGGTCAGGGTCTCCCCGCCGCCGGCCTCGGTGGCGGTGCCGCCACCACCACCGCCGCTGCAGGCTGCCAGCAGCGCGACGGCTGCTGCGGCCGCCACGACGGCGACGTGCTTGTGAATCCTCACGGTGTGCCTCCTTGCACTTGTCCCCCGACGGGACAGATGGGGTGTGATCACTGGGTTCCGGCGCCGGGTTCCTCCCCGGGCCGGACGGTCAGCTCGTTGGTCAGGCGCAGGTCCGCGACGGACCTGCCGGTACGCAGCCGGTAGGTGCCCGGCGGCGTGGTCCAGCCCTTGGCCTGCGGGTCCCAGACCTGCAGCGCCCGGGTGGGAACTGGTACGCGGACGGTCGCGCTGCCCATGGCGGGCACGTCCGCCACCGCGAAGCCGCCGAGCCACCGCACGGGGCGGCTCGGGCCGCCCGCGGGCGCCTCGACGTAGACCTGGACCACCTCGCGGCCCGCGCGGGAGCCGGTGTTCCGGACGGTCACGTACGCGGTCAAGGTCGCGGGGGCGTCGTGGGACTGGCCCCAGGCGAGGACGGCGTCCTCGTACTCCCAGGTGGTCCATCCCAGGCCGTGCCCGAACGGCGCGGCGGGCACTGGCGCGCCCGCACCCGCGGCGTCCGGCCCCGCGGCCAGCCGCCGCTCCCAGGCGCGGTAGCCGACGTCGGTCCCCTCGGTGTACTCGACGACGCCGTCCGCCGGCCGCGCGTGCGGCACCGGGACGTCCTCGAAGCGCGCGGGGAGCGTCCACGGCAGGCGGCCGGACGGCTCGGTGGCGCCCGTGAGCACGTCGGCGAGCGCCGTGCCCGCCTCCTGCCCGGGCAGCCAGCCCCACAGCGCGGTCGGCACGTCGTTCAGCCAGGGCAGCAGCACGGGCGCGCCCGCGTTGACGACGACGACGGTGCGCGGGTTGGCCGCGGCGACGCGCCGCACGAGCTCGTCCTGGTTGCCGGGCAGGTCCAGGTCCGGCCGGTCGTAGCCCTCGGACTCGACCTCGGCGGTGGTGCCGACCAGCACCACGGCGACATCGGCGGCGGCAGCGGCCTCGACCGCGGCGGCCAGCTCGTCGGCGGCCGAGGGGCCGGGCAGCCGGTGCACCAGGGCGGCACGCACGAAGTGCCCGTAGCCCACGGCGTGCACCACCTGGACGGTCGCGTCCAGCTCGGCGGTGCCGCTCGCCTGCGCGAGGGCAGCGATGGGGTGGTTGTGCCCGGAGGAGAGCACGACGTCCTCGTTCACGACCGTGCTGCCGGTGGCGACCTCCGCGCCGTCGACGAGCACCCGGTGCACGCCGACCGTGCCGACGCCCAGCTCGTGGTCGCCCGGCTCGTCCAGCCGGACGGTCGCCCGCAGGCGGACGGCGTCGGCATCGGCGCGCACGTCCTCCAGCCAGCCGGTCCACTCGGTGGCGGTGCGCTCCTCGAGCGTGCTGCCGTCGGCGGCCAGGAGCTCGACGCGCAGGCCCGGCTCGCCGCTGACCGGGTCGGTGCACCGTTCGACGTCGAGCTCCGGCGGGTTGTGCAGCGCGCGGGCGCCGGCCAGCACGGTCAGCTCGGAGCCGGCCGGCAGCGCGGCGCGCAGCTCGTCGGCGGGGTAGGTCAGGTGGTCGGGCTGCACAAACGAGGAGCCGCCGCCCTGGAAGAACGGCTCGATCGCGGCGGGCCCGAGCAGCGCGACCCGCAGCGGGCGGGCGCCGTCCTGCACCAGCGGCACCAGGCCCGCGTCGTCCTTGAGCACCACCACGGAGCGGGCGGCCAGCTCGCGCAGGAGCGCGCTCGACGTCGCGGTCGCGGCGGTCGGCTGGTCCGGCACGGCCTGGAGCGCGAGGTGCGCGCCCGCGGCGCCGTCGGCGTCGGAGGCGCCGGGCAGCACGAGCCGGCCGGTGCGGCGGGCGAGCCGCAGCAGGCGCAGCACCTTGTCGTCCAGCTCCGACTCGGCGACCTCGCCGGAGCGGACGGCGTCGAGCAGCCCGTCGCCCCACGCGCCGTCAGGCCCGGGCATCTGCAGGTCCAGGCCGCCGCGCACGGCGGGCACCACGGACTGCGTGGCGACCCAGTCGCTCACGAACAGGCCGTCGTAGCCCCACTCCTCCTTGAGCAGGTCGACCACGAGCGGCCGGTGCTCCAGCAGGGGCGCCGCGAGGCCCTCGGTGTCGGCGCCGTTGTAGGCGCCCATGACCGACCACGGGTTGACGTCGCGCACCAGGCGCTCGAAGGGCGCCAGGTAGGCCTCGCGCAGCGTCCGCTCGTCGAGGCGCGCGAGGTAGCGCGTGCGCTCGGTCTCGGAGTCGTTGGCGACGTAGTGCTTGACGCACATCCCGACGCCCCGCTCCTGCGCGGCGCCCACGAGCGCCACCGCGATCTCGGCGGTCAGGTGCGGGTCCTCGGAGTAGCACTCGAAGTGGCGGCCGCCCACGGGTGTGCGCTGGAGGTTGACCTGCGGGGCCAGCACCACGTCGACGCCGTGACGGCGGGCCTCGGCGGCGAACAGCAGGCCGGCGCGGCGGGCCAGCTCCAGGTCCCACGTCGCGGCCAGCGCGGACGGCGCGGGGAACATCGCCGACGTCCCGCCGTCCGGGCCACGCACGCCGACCGGCCCGTCGGACAGCACCACCGGCTCCAGGCCGATCCGCGGCACCCCCGTGGTGGTCCACATGGACGCGCCCACGACGAGCGACACCTTCTCCTCGGCGGAGAGCTGGTCCAGGAGCCGGAGCAGCTCGGGCTCCGTGGCGATGACCTGCGCGGTAACTGCCTGCGATGACAAGTGCTTCTCCGTTCGGCGGTGGACGGCTGAGCGCATTCAACCACACTTACTTACTGGTTAGTAAGCCCGGATTCTCGGCTATCGTGAGTCCATGCCAGAAGCGACAGGGCAGGCTGCCCCGAAGGCCAAGCGGCCCACGCGCGACCAGCGGCGGGAGGAGATCCTCGCCGCCGCGACACGTGTTTTCGGGTCCAAGGGCTACCACCAGGGCTCGCTCGTCGACGTCGCCGCCCAGGTGGGCATCACGCACGCCGGGGTGCTGCACCACTTCGGCAGCAAGGACAAGCTGCTGTGGGAGGTGCTCGAGTACCGCGACCGCGTGGACGTGCAGCACCTGGAGGGCAAGCACATCCCGGGCGGCATGGAGCTGTTCCGGCACCTGGTCACCACCGCGCGGCTCAACGCCGACCGGCGCGGCATCGTGCAGGCCTACGCGGTGCTCACCGGCGAGTCCGTGACCGACGGGCACCCGGCGTCCACCTGGGTCGCCGAGCGGTTCTCCGTGCTGCGCGGCGAGATCTCCCAGGCCGTGCGCGAGCTGGCCGCCGAGCGGGACGTGACCCTGCCCGAGGGCGAGCCCGAGCGCGCCGCCGCCGCGGTGATCGCCGTCATGGACGGCCTCCAGCTCCAGTGGCTGCTCGACCCGGAGGCCGTCGACCTCGCGTCGGCCACGGGCTTCGCCATCGAGTCGATCCTGACGGCCACTCTCGGCAGCACGGTGCGGATCGCGAGCTGACCCGCGACCGCCTCACCACTCGGTCTTGAGCCGCCGCTTCGGGTCCTCGCTCGGCGGCACGTCCATCTTCTGCAGCGTGAAGCCCATGACGTCGCTGAACACCGGCGCCGCGACGTCGCCGCCGAAGATCGAGCTGTGCGGGCTCTTGAGGAACACGGCCACGGTGTACCGCGGGTCGTCGGCCGGCGCGACGCCGATGAACGACGCCATGTACGTCCAGCCGCCGCCCGCGGGCATCTGCGCGGTACCGGTCTTGCCCGCCACCCGGTAGCCCGGAACGGCCGCGTTGGTACCCGTACCGCCGTCCTCGGTCACGGTCTCCATCATCTCGACCAGGGTGTCCGCGGTCTCCTGCGAGATGACCCGCTCCCCCGGCTCCTGCTCGGCCGCCGTCGTGACGCCGTCGGGGCTGGTGGAGCCCTCGAAGAGCGTCGGCGTCATCCGCACGCCGCCGTTCGCCACCGTCGAGAACACGCTGGTGGCCTGCATCGCGTTGACGGACAGGCCCTGCCCGAACAGCACCGCGTACTGCGTGCGGCCGTCCCAGTCGGCGACGTCGGCGGGCGGCATGAGGCCCACGGACTCGCCCGGCAGACCCAGGCCCGTCGGCTGCCCGAACCCGAACTTGTACAGGTAGTCCTGCCGGGTCTGCAGCGGGATCTTCTCGCCGGCCTGCACGGTGCCGGTGTTCGACGACTGCGCCAGCACGCCCGTCAGCGTCAGCCGCTGCACCGGGTGCTCGTGCGAGTCGCGGAAGCTCTGGCCGTTCGGCGTCGTGTAGGTGTAGGGCACGGTGAACCGGCTGTTCGGGTTCCAGTAGCCGCCCTCCAGCGCGGCGGCCATGGTGATCACCTTGCCGGTCGAGCCCGGGTCGAACACGTCCTTCACGGCGCGCGAGCCGCCCGCGACGGCCGACGTCGACCGGTCGTTCGGGTTCACCGACCCCGAGTCCGCGAGCGCCACGATCTCGCCCGTGCGCACGTCCTGCACGATGGCGATGCCGTACTCGGCGCCGGTGGTCCGCTTGGCCTCGTCGATGGAGTCCTGCGCCTTCCACTGGATGTCGTGCACCAGCGAGAGCTGGATGCTGTCGCCCGGGACCGCCGGGACCGACTCCTGGCCGGCGGCCGGGATCCGCAGGCCGTCGAGGCTGCGCTCGTACGTGTCCGAGCCCGCGGTACCCGCCAGCAGGTCGTCGTACGCCTTCTCGATGCCGCCCTGCCCGGTCTGCTCGTCGTCCACGAAACCGACCAGCGAGCCCGCGACCGTGCCGGACGGGTACGTGCGCCGGGAGGTGAGGTCGGTCCGGATGTACGCCCGGATCTGCAGGTCCGCGATGGCGCGCTGCACCTGCGGCACCACGTTCTTGGCGAGCACCTTGTAGCGGGACTCGCCCACGAGCTTGGCGGCCAGCTCGTTCTTGGGCTCGTCGAGGATCGGTGCGAGGAGCTGGGCGATGCCCAGGGCGCCGTCCTGCACCTTGTTGCCCTCGGCGTCCAGCCCGCGGCTCGAGCCGCGGAAGTCCTCGATCGCCACCGGGTCGCCCACCACCGTGTACCGGTCCACCGACGTCGCGAGCACGACGCCGTTCGCGTCGGTGATGTCGCCCCGGTGCGCGGGCGTGACCGCGGTGGCCGTGCGCGCCGCCTCGGCCTTGGCGGCCAGGCTCGGCCCCTCGATGAGCTGGACGTGCACCAGCCGCACCAGGAAGACGAGCACCACCACGGCCGCGATGCCGACCAGCCAGCGCTGCCGCACCTCCGGCCGGCCCGGCCGCGGCGGCAGCGGGCGCGCCACCCGGGACCGGGCGGGCCGGGACGGGGCGGACGCCGGGCGCGGGGCACCGGGTGCCTGAAGGCCCAGCCGGGTGCTGGTCGCACGCGGCTGGGCCTTGGTGGGCTGAGCCTTGGTGGGCCGAGCCTTGGCCTGGGCCGAGCGGGCCTTCGCCGGCTGGGCCTTGGCAGGCCGGGCCTGTGCCGAGCGCGCCTTGGGCGGCTGGGCCTTGGCGGGCCGGGCCTTCTGCGGCGGGGCGCCGGTCTGCTTCCGCTGCGGCTGGGCGGAACGCGGGCCGGCAGGGCGCCCCGACGGGG
>NZ_JBHWZO010000206.1:0-11498 GCF_042728455.1 Promicromonospora sp. NPDC060204 | reverse complement strand
GTCGCACTCTGAGCCCTCAGAGTGCGACCACACCTACGTTCGACGGCCTGCCGGCGACCCGGCCGGTGCCGGTGGGCCCGGCGGGGCGACGGGCGAGGGGGGCCGCCAGGGGGATAGGGTGATCGTCGACCCCGGCAGACGTCAGCGAGACGTCTGTGCCGGACATCTGCGAACCTTCAGGCAGGAGCTTGCGCATGACCCTCGGCGACATCGGAGACGTGGCGGGACTGATCGCGGCGATCGCGTTCGTGCTCCTCGTGGGCTTTCTCGCCGTCCCGTTGTGGAAGCTGGGCAAGCTCCTGGACGAGGCGCGGCTGAGCGTCCGTGACGTCACCGAGCACTCGGTGCCGATCCTCGACGAGGCCGCGAGCACCGTCGCCTCCGCGAACACGCAGCTCGTCAAGGTCGACACGATCACCACGTCGGCGGCGTCGGTCAGCGAGAACGTCTCCGCGCTGACGGGCCTGTACGCGGCGACGCTGGGCAAGCCGCTCGTCAAGGTCGCGGCCTTCTCCTACGGGGTGCGGCAGGCGTTCGGGCAGGCCAAGGGCGGCGGCGGCCGGCACACCGAACCGGACGCGTCCGGGGCCGAGGCATGATCCGCCGCCTGTTCTGGGTCGGCGTGGGCGTGGCCGTCACCGTCGTCGTGATCCACAAGGGCCGCCAGGTCGTCGCGCGGTACACGCCCGAGGCCGTCAGCGAGCGCGCGGCGGCCGCCGTGGACGACGCCGGCGTCCGGCTGAACCAGATGGCGCGCACGTTCCGCTCGGAGTTCACGACGGCGCGCGCCGAGCGCGAGGCGGAGCTGATGGCGTCCCTGCGCGGCGAGCTGCAGCGCCACCAGCGGTAGCGGGACCCCGCCGGATCTTTCAGTTTCCGTCTGCCGCGCTACCAGCGGCAGAATAGGCACGTGCCCGGACGCGCGTCGCGCACCAGAATTTGTGCACCCTCCGGCGCGGCCCACCAGCACGACCCTCCAGTACGACCCACCAGTACGACCGAGAAGAAGGACCACTGACCTCATGCGCACCGCCGAGATCCGCAAGCGTTGGCTCGACTACTTCGAAGCTCAGGGCCACGCGGTGGTGCCGTCGGCGTCGCTGATCTCGCCGGACCCGTCGACGCTGTTCACCATCGCGGGCATGGTTCCGTTCATCCCGTACATGACGGCCCAGCAGACCCCGCCGTGGACGCGCGCCACGAGCGTGCAGAAGTGCGTGCGCACGCTCGACATCGACGACGTCGGCAAGACCACGCGGCACGGCACGTTCTTCCAGATGAACGGCAACTTCTCGTTCGGCGACTACTTCAAGGCCGACGCCATCCGGTTCGCCTGGGACTTCCTGACGGGCTCGCTGGAGGACGGCAAGCTGGGCATCGACCCGGGCAAGCTGTGGGTCACCGTCTACTACGAGGACGACGAGGCCCGCCAGCTCTGGAAGGACATCGTCGGCCTGCCCGACGAGCGCATCCAGGGCCTCGGCAAGAAGGACAACTACTGGTCCACCGGCCAGCCCGGTCCGGCCGGCCCCTGCTCGGAGATCTTCTACGACCGCGGCCCCGCCTACGGCCCCGACGGCGGCCCGCTGATCGACGAGGGCGGCGACCGCTTCGTCGAGATCTGGAACCTCGTGTTCATGCAGTACGCCATCGACGAGGTCAAGTCGAAGGAAGAGTTCCGGATCGTCGGCGAGCTCGCCAAGAAGAACATCGACACCGGCATGGGTCTCGAGCGTGTTGCCTTCCTGCTCCAGGGCAAGGACAACATGTACGAGATCGACGAGGTCTTCCCCGTCATCGAGGCCGCCGAGAAGCTCAGTGGCAAGAAGTACGGCGAGAACCACGAGGACGACGTGCGGATGCGCGTCGTGGCCGACCACGTCCGCTCGGCCCTGATGATCATCGGCGACGGCGTGCGCCCCTCGAACGAGGGCCGCGGCTACGTGCTGCGCCGGCTGCTGCGCCGCTCCGTGCGCGCGATGCGCCTGCTCGGCGTCGACGGCGTGGCCCTGCCGTCGCTCCTGCCGGTCTCGAAGGACGCGATGGCCCCCTCCTACCCGGAGCTGGGCACCAACTTCGAGCAGATCTCGGCCGTCGCCTACGCCGAGGAGGAGGCCTTCCGGCGTACCCTCGTGTCGGGCACCGGCATCCTCGACAACGCCGTCGCCAACCTGAAGAAGCAGGGCGGCGACCACCTGGTGCTGCCGGGCGACGCCGCCTTCCAGCTGCACGACACCTACGGCTTCCCGATCGACCTCACCCTCGAGATGGCCGCCGAGCAGGGCGTGCAGGTGGACGAGCAGGCCTTCCGCTCGCTCATGCAGGAGCAGCGCACCCGGGCCCGCGCCGACGCGCTGGCCAAGCGCACCGGCGGGGCCGACGTCGCCGCCTACGAGGCCCTGGAGAAGGAGCTCACCGCTCCCGTCGAGTTCCTCGGGTACACGCAGACGGACGCCTCCGTGCGCGTGGCCGGCCTGCTGACCGGCGGCGTGCCCGCCCCGGCCGTCACGGCCCCGGCCGAGATCGAGGTCGTGCTGGACCGCACGCCGTTCTACGCCGAGGCCGGTGGCCAGCTCGCCGACCACGGCACGATCGTGCTCGACGGCGGCGCCACCATCGAGGTGGACGACGTGCAGCGCCCCATCAAGGGCCTGAACGTGCACCGCGGCCGCCTGATCGAGGGCACGGTGGCGCTCGGCGACCCGGGCACGGCGCAGATCGACACTTCCCGCCGCAAGGCCATCAGCCGGGCCCACTCGGCCACGCACATGATCCACAAGGCCCTGCACGAGCTCGTCGGCCCGGACCGCACCCAGGCCGGCTCGGAGAACGCCCCGAGCCGCATCCGGTTCGACTTCCGTTCGCCGTCCGCCGTCTCGGCGTCCGCCCTGACGGAGATCGAGGAGCGCGTCAACGTGCGCCTCGCCGACAACCTCGACGTGACCGACGAGCTCATGCCGATCGCGAAGGCCCGCGAGGCCGGCGCCATGGCGCTGTTCGGCGAGAAGTACGGCGACGTCGTGCGCGTGGTCTCGATCGGCGACGACTGGTCGCGCGAGCTGTGCGCCGGCACGCACGTCAAGCAGACCGGCCAGCTCGGCCGGGTCACGCTGCTGGGCGAGTCGTCCATCGGCTCCGGCGTGCGCCGGGTCGACGCCCTGGTAGGTGACGGCGCCTACGGCTTCCAGGCCAAGGAGCACGCCCTGGTGGGCCAGCTCACCGGCCTGCTCAACACGCGTCCCGAGGACCTGCACGAGCGGGTCGGCTCGCTCGTGACGCGCCTGAAGGAGGCCGAGAAGGAGCTCGCCACGCTGCGGCAGGGCCAGCTCCTGGCCGTCGCAGGCAAGCTCGCCGCCGAGGCCCCGCGCGTCGGCGACGTCCGCGTCGTCACGCACGACGCCGGCGAGGCCCAGGCCGACGACCTGCGCGCGCTCGTGCTCGACGTGCGCGGCCGCCTCGGCGAAGCCGAGCCCGTCGTGGCCGCCGCCGGCGGCGTGTCGGGCGGCCGCCCTGTCGTGGTGGTCGTGACCAACGCCGCCGCCCGTGCGGCCGGCTACAAGGCCGGCGACCTGGTGCGCACCGCCGCCCAGACCCTCGGCGGTGGCGGCGGCGGCAAGCCGGACATGGCCCAGGGCGGCGGCACCGACCCGGCCAAGCTGGGCGAGGCCCTGGCGGGCATCGCCGAGGGCGTGCGCCTGGCCGCCGTGGGCGCCTGACGTCGTGACGGACACCGGGACCGAGCCGGGCCTCCCACGGGGGGCCCGGCTCGGGGTCGACGTCGGCATGGCCCGGATCGGGCTGGCGGCGAGCGACCCGGACGGGCTGGTCGCCACGCCCGTGGAGACCGTGCCACGGGTGCTGGCGAGCGCGAAGCAGGGGGCGCGAAGCGCAGAGGGCACCACCGCCGACGTCACGCGGATCGTGGACGAGGCGGTGGAGCGGTTCGCCGCCGTCGTCTATGTGGGGCTGCCCCGGCACCTGTCCGGTAAGGAGGGCGCGGCCACCGCCGACGCCCGCAAGTTCGCGGCCCGGTTGACCGTCGCGCTGGCCGCGGCCGGCGAGCGCGTCGAGGTGCGTCTGGTGGACGAGCGGATGACGACCGTGTCGGCGCACCAGGCGCTCCACGCGGCCGGCAGAAAATCCAAGAAGCACAGGTCCGTGATCGATCAGGCCGCAGCCGTTATCATTCTGCAATCTGCACTAGACGCGGAGCGGGCGAAGGGGGAGCGCGCCGGCGAGCTCGTCGAGGTGCGGACCGTGCACGACACGCACGAATGAACCCAGCGCCACCCCCCAAGGACACCCCCGACGAAGGACAGTGAGTCTCCGGTGACGGACCTCTTCACGGCGCCCCCGCGCTCCCAGGCAGATCCCTCGTTCCCCGGGCCGAGATCAGGCCGGAGGGCGCAGCGACGGCGTCGGCGCAACAAGCGCGGCCGCGCGGTGATCGTGCTGCTCGTCGCCCTCGTGCTGGTGGGCGGGTCGGGCTACGCGATCTGGAGCAACCTCGACTCCCTGACGGGGCTGACCAACCCGCTGGAGTCCAAGGACTTCCCGGGTCCGGGCGGCGAGCAGGTCGAGGTCGAGATCCCCGACGGCGCGACGGGTACGGTCATGGGCCAGGAGCTGTACAAGGCCGGTGTGGTCGCCAGCGTGTCGGCGTTCACCACGGCCTTCGAGGCCAACCCGGACTCGATGTCGATCCGCCCCGGCACGCACGCCATGCTCGAGGAGATGCCCGCGCGGGACGCCGTCGCCCTGCTCGTGAAGAACGAGATGGTGGACCTCCAGCTCACCGTCCCCGAGGGCTACACGGTGGACCAGATCGTCGAGCGCGCGGTGCAGGTCACCGGCCTGCCCGCCGAGGACTTCGAGGCCGCGCTGAAGAAGCCGGCCAAGTTCGGCCTGCCCAAGCAGGCCGGGGGCGACGCCGAGGGCTGGCTCTACGCCGGCACCTACGCGCTCAAGCCCGACAAGGACACCGCCGTCGGGCTGCTCACGGCGATGGTCGACCGCACCGAGCAGGCCCTGCGCAAGAAGGACGTCCCGGGCGGCGACTGGGAGGACGTGCTGACCAAGGCCTCGCTGGTGGAGCGGGAGGGCCTGCACGCGGAGGACAAGCCGAAGATCGCCCGCGCGATCGAGAACCGGCTCGAGGACGGCATGATCCTCCAGATCGACGCCGCGGTCGCCTACGGGGCGGGCAAGCCCGGCACCGAGCTGACCAAGGAGGACCTGCGCAACGAGAAGAACCCGTACAACACGTACGAGCACACGGGGCTGCCGCCGGGTCCGATCGCGAGCCCGGGGGAGACGGCTATCGACGCCGTGCTGCACCCGACGCCGGGCGACTGGAAGTACTGGATCACGGTCAACCTCGACACGGGCGAGACGAAGTTCTCGGAGACCTACGAACAGCACCTCGCCTACCAGCAGGAGCTCCGCGACTGGCAGGCGGCCAACGGCTGAGGGTGACGAATCCCCGGAGTTGGCCGGGAATGTACGGATCGGGGTAGCGTTCGCGGCACCCGGCCCGTGATGCGATCGTGACGTGCGGTTGCAGTGTCGTGTTCCCGGTTGGTGACCAGCGTGGTTCGTCCAGTGATCCGCGCACCGTAGAGGATGGAGCGAGCGCGTGACCCAGGCCCTTCCGGGAGTGAATTATCAGGGGCCACCGAGGCACGCCAGCGGCTCGCGCGGTCGCCGGGGGGACCGCGACGGCAGCCACCGCCAGGGACGTCGGAGCGGCGGCCGTGGCGGCGGACGCGGCCCGCTGCGCCGCCCGGTGCTGATCGCCGTCGTCGCCGCGATTGTGGTCGTGGGCGGCCTGGGCGCGTGGACGGTGAAGAACGACGGCTACCTCTTCGGGATCGAGACGCCGCTCGCCGCCGCCGACTACGAGGGCACCGGCGGCGAGCCGGTGGCCGTCGACGTCCCCGAGGCGGCGAACGGCTACACGATCGGCGCGGAGCTCGAGGCGAAGGACGTCGTGGCGAGCGCCGAGGCGTTCGTCCGGGCGTTCAACGCCAACCCGGCCGCCGGCGGCATCCAGCCGGGCACGCACCAGATGAAGCTGCAGATGAGCGCCGAGTCGGCGGTGGCGCTGCTCGCGGAGAACAAGGTCGACCGCGGCGGCCTGACCGTCGTCGAGGGCCACACCGTGTCGCAGATCAAGGACACGATGGTCGAGCAGGGCTGGCCCGAGGCGGACGTGGACGCGGCCCTCGCGGACCCGGCGGCGCTCGGCCTGCCCGCTGAGGCCGGGGGAGAGCTGGAGGGCTGGCTGGCGGCGAGCACGTACGACGCCAAGCCCGACACCGTGAGCGCGGCCGACGTGCTCAAGCAGATGGTCGCCCTGACCGTCAGTGAGCTCAAGGCGCTGAAGGTGCCGGAGGACCAGCGCAACGACCTGATCATCAAGGCGTCGCTGGTCGAGCGCGAGGCGCCGGACAAGTACCGGGGCGAGGTGGCGCGGGTGATCGACAACCGGCTCGCGGCGGGCGAGCCGCTCGGGCTGGACGCCATCGACTCCTACGGGCGCAAGAAGCCGTCGCACCTGATCACCTCCGAGGAGTTCCAGGACAAGTCGTTCCCGTACGCGTCGCGCGTGGTCGCGGGCCTGCCCCCGACGGCGATCGGCGCCCCCAGCAACGCGTCGCTCGAGGCGGTCATGAACCCGCCGGCAGGCGCCTGGCGGTGGTACGTGACCGTGAACCTGGAGACGCAGGAGACCAAGTTCACCGACAACTACGACGAGTTCCTTGCCTTCAAGGACGAGTACCAGGCCTGGGCAGCGGAGAACGGCTACTGACATGAGCACCACCCCCTCGCGCCGCGCCGCCGTGCTCGGCCACCCCGTCGCGCACTCCCTGTCCCCGGTGCTGCACACCGCGGCCTACCGGGCCCTGGGCCTGGACGGCTGGGACTACGGCGTGCACGACGTCACCGAGGACACCCTCGCGGGCTTCCTGGAGGACGTCGACCGCGACCCGGCGCGGGCGTGGGCCGGGCTGAGCCTGACCATGCCGCTCAAGCAGGTGGTCATCCCGCTGCTCGACCACGTCGATCCGCTCGCCGAGGCGGTCGGCGCCGTGAACACGGTGCTGTTCACGGCGGTCGGCGGTGCGGTCACCACCACCGGCACGAACACCGACGTGCACGGCATCGTGGCGGCGCTCCGCGAGGGGCTGGGCGCGGGCAGCGGCGCGGGCGTGGGTGCCGGCGCGGGTGCGCGCCCCGTCGCGGAGGCCGTGGTCCTGGGCGGGGGAGCGACCGCGGCGTCGGCCCTGGCAGCCCTCGCCGAGCTGGGCTGCCCGTCGGCGCGGGTCTTCGTGCGCTCCCTGGACCGGATCGGCCCGCTGCGCGCGGCCGTTGCCCGGATGGGCGTGACCCCGTCGTTCGAGGTGTTCGACGACACGGCGACGACGTCGGCCCTGGTGACCGCGGACGCCGTCGTCTCCACGACGCCGAAGTACGCCGCCGACACCTGGGCGAAGCTGCTGACCGACGGCGACCGCGGCGCGGCGCCCCGCGGCGTCCTGCTCGACGTCGTCTACGACCCCCGGCCCACCGCCCTGCAGTCCGCGTGGACGGCGCTGGGCGCACGCGCCGTG
Source organism: Promicromonospora sp. NPDC060204 (assembly GCF_042728455.1). Lineage (NCBI taxonomy): Bacteria > Bacillati > Actinomycetota > Actinomycetes > Micrococcales > Promicromonosporaceae > Promicromonospora > Promicromonospora sp. NPDC060204. The sequence continues at coordinate 3,885 of NZ_JBHWZO010000206.1, read as the reverse complement.
GGCGGCGAGCGCATGCTGCTGCACCAGGCGGCCGAGCAGGTGCGCCTGATGACGGGACACGTGGCGCCGCTGTCGGCCATGGACGAGGCCCTCCGCGCGGCCCTGGCCGTCCCAGCCTGACCGGCCCTCGATGTCGCCCGAGGACGCGGTCGGTCTCGCGATCGAGGTCGCTGAGGTCGGGCTGGCGAAGGGTGAGATGCCGATCGGCGCCGTCGTCCTGCTGGGCGATGTCGTCGTCGGCCGGGCGCACACGGAGGAGATTCGGCAGCGGCGTCGGATCGTGCATGCCGATCTCCTGGCCATGGAAGCGGCGGACCGCGCGCTCGGCCTCGGCCCGCAGCGCGAGCCGCTCACGCTCGCGGTCAACCTCGAGCCGTGCTTGATGTGCCTCGGCGCTGCCGTGACTCTCCGGGTCGACCGGATCTGCTTCGGACTGTGGTCGCCCGACGACGGCGGGGTCGACCTGATGCGCCACTGGAAGCCGGCCAACGAGCTGGCGTTCTTCAAGCCTCCGCGAGAGATCGTCGGCGGCTATGGGGAGGACCAGATCCGCGACCAGTTCCGCCGGTACGCCGCTGACGAGACTCGTCCTGCCGGTATGCGGGAATGGTGCGCAGGTCTGGCGTCGGGCTGACCTCGGGGGCTGGCGCCTTGGCCTCTCGGGGACGACGTCACCCTCCCGGGAGGGTTACGGAGAGTGAGCACTGCTACGTCTCCGTTACCTCCTCGGGAGCCACGTCTCTGCCCCGCGCGACACGCCGACGCCGGATCGCCGGGACCGTCGGTGTGTCGCCCACCGGACCGGTGCGCCGACCCCGTCATGCGCGTGAAACAATCCGACCATGCTGCGTTGGTTGACATCGGGTGAGTCGCACGGTCCCGCACTCGTGGGCATGATGGAGGGTCTGCCCGCCGGGGTGGAGCTCACGACGTCGGACATCCAGGGCGCCCTGGCGCGCCGCCGCCTCGGCTACGGCCGCGGCGCCCGGATGAAGTTCGAGCAGGACCAGGTGCGGGTGCTCGGCGGGCTGCGCCACGGCCTCACGCAGGGCGGGCCGCTCGCGATCGAGATCGCCAACACGGAGTGGCCCAAGTGGACCGACGTCATGTCGGCCGACCCGGTGGCCGCCGAGGCGCTCCTGGTCGACGCCGGCACGGGCGACGAGCGCGAGGTGGCCCGCAACCGGCCGCTGACGCGCCCGCGTCCCGGGCACGCCGACCTCATCGGCATGCGCAAGTACGGCTTCGAGGACGCGCGGCCCGTGCTGGAGCGGGCCTCCGCGCGCGAGACCGCGGCCCGGGTGGCGCTCGGCGTGGCCGCCGCCAAGTTCCTCGAGCAGGCGCTCGGCATCCGCCTCGTCTCGCACGTGGTCGCCATCGGCGAGGCCGAGGCCCCCGACGACGCGGCGCTGCCGACCCCCGACGACGTCGCGGCGCTGGACGCCGACCCGGTGCGCTGCTTCGACGCCGCCTCCTCCAAGCTCATGGTCGAGGAGATCGACCTCGCCAAGAAGGACGGCGACACCCTCGGCGGCGTCGTCGAGGTGCTCGCCTACGGCGTGCCCTCCGGCCTGGGCACCTACGTGCAGGGCGACCGCCGGCTCGACGCGCGGCTCGCCGCGGCCCTCATGGGCATCCAGGCGATCAAGGGTGTCGAGGTCGGCGACGGCTTCCGCACCGCGCGCCGTCGCGGGAGCGCCGCGCACGACGAGATCGTCCGCGGCACCGCGCCCGACGGCCGCCCCGGCATCGAGCGCACCACCAACCGCGCCGGCGGCATCGAGGGCGGCATGTCGAACGGCGAGATCGTGCGCGTGCGCGCCGCGATGAAGCCCATCTCGACCGTCCCGCGGGCGCTGCCGACCGTGGACACCGCCACGGGCGAGCCCGTCACGGCCCACCACCAGCGGTCCGACGTCTGCGCGGTGCCGCCCGCCGCCGTCGTCGCCGAGGCGATGGTGGCCCTCACCCTGGCCGAGGCGGCCGTCGAGAAGTTCGGCGGCGACTCCGTGGCCGAGGTGCGCCGCAACCTCGGGTCCTACGTGGCCGCCATCCCGGAGCTGCTCCAGTGACGCGCTCCGCCGACGCGACCCGCCCGGTCGCCGTCATGATCGGACCGCCCGGCTCCGGCAAGTCGAAGGTAGGCCGCACGCTCGCCGCCGGCCTCGGCGTCACGATCCGTGACACCGACGCGGACATCGAGGAGAGCGCCGGCAAGCCCGTCAGCGAGATCTTCGTGGACGACGGCGAGCCCCACTTCCGCGAGCTGGAGTCGGCGGCCGTGCTCGCAGCGCTCGCGGAGCACGACGGCGTGGTGTCGCTCGGCGGCGGCGCCGTCATGAGCCTGGCCACGCAGGCGGCCCTGACCCGGTACGCGGCCGAGGGCGGGCACGTCGTCTTCCTCGACGTGCCGCTGGCGGTCGCGGCCCAGCGGGTCGGCATGAACCAGGCCCGGCCGCTGCTGCTGGGCAACCCGAGGGCGCAGTGGCAGAAGCTGATGACCGAGCGGCGTCCGACCTACGAGCGCCTGGCGACGCTGACCATCGTGTCGAGCGACCGGCCCGGCGAGCAGGTCGCGGCGGAGATCATCGAGGCCCTCGGCCTTCAGCTGCGCGTGCCGGAGCTGATGGACCCGAAGCGGGCCGAGGAACACGCCCAGGAGAGCAAGAGCGAGGAGAACGTCCAGTGAGCACCGACAGCGCCCCCACCCGGATCACGGTCCGGGGAGACGCTCCCTACGACGTCGTCATCGGCCGCCACCTCCTGGGTGAGCTGCCGGGGCTGGTGGGCAAGGCCGCCAAGGTGATGGTGATCCACCCTGCCGCGCTGTCGGCGACGGCGGACGCGATCGCCGAGGACCTCAAGGCGGCGGGCTACGAGGCGTTCGTCGCGGAGGTGCCGGACGCCGAGTCGGCCAAGACGCCGCAGGTGGCGGCGTTCCTCTGGGGTCTGCTCGGGCAGCTCGACTTCACGCGCTCGGACGCGATCGTCGGCGTCGGCGGGGGAGCGACCACGGACCTCGCCGGCTTCGTGGCGGCGACCTGGCTGCGTGGCATCCGCGTGGTGCACGTGCCGACCACGCTGCTCGCGATGGTCGACGCGGCCGTGGGCGGCAAGACGGGCATCAACACGGCCGAGGGCAAGAACCTCGTGGGCGCGTTCCACCCGCCGGCCGGAGTGCTGTGCGACCTCGCGGCGCTCGGCTCGCTGGACAAGTGGGACCTCGTCGCGGGCCTGGCCGAGGTCGTCAAGACGGGCTTCATCGCGGACCCGGTGATCCTCGACCTGGTCGAGGCGCACGTGGACGAGCTGCGCAACTGGGCGGGCGCCGACGCCACGGACGACACCTGGGCCGTGATCGCCGAGCTCGTGGAGCGGTCCGTGCGGGTCAAGGCCGAGGTGGTGGGCGAGGACCTGAAGGAGGCCGGCCTGCGCGAGATCCTCAACTACGGGCACACGCTGGGCCACGCGATCGAGCTCGTCGAGCGCTACCAGTGGCGCCACGGCGCCGCGGTGAGCGTCGGCATGATCTTCGCCGCCGAGCTCGCCCGCATGGCCGGCAAGCTCCCCGACGACGTCGCCGACCGGCACCGCTCCATCCTGGACTCCCTCGGGCTCCCGGTGCACTACCGGGGCGACCGCTGGGACCAGCTGCTCGCCGCGATGCGCCGGGACAAGAAGGCGCGCGGCGACCTGCTGCGGTTCGTGGTGCTGGACGACGTCGCCAAGCCGGTGCGGCTGGAGGGCCCCGACCCGACGCTGCTGGCCGCCGCGTACGCCGAGGTGGCCAAGGAGCCGCCGACGAGGGGCCCGGGCACCCCGGTCACGCTGACGCTGGGCTGACCCCTCCCCTTCGAGGCCCGGGTTTCTTCGCTTTGAGCCTCC
>NZ_JBHWZO010000205.1:0-11508 GCF_042728455.1 Promicromonospora sp. NPDC060204 | reverse complement strand
GAGCCAGCTCAAAGCGAAGAAACCCGGGCCTCAAAGGTGACGCTCACGGGGCAGAGCTGTCAGCGCTGGGCCGCCGGGCGCACGATGATCTCGTTCACGTCCACGTCGGCGGGCTGGGCCAGGGCGAACGAGATCGCGCGGGCGATCGCGTCCGCCGGGATCAGGTTGCGGCGGAACGTCCGCATGTACTCGGCGGCGCCGGGATCGGTGACGTGGTCGGCGAGCTCGCTCTCCACGGTCCCGGGCGTGATCGTGGTGGCCCGGATGCCCGGGTCGGACTCCAGACGCAGTCCCTCGGTGACGGCCCAGGCCGCGAACTTCGTGGCCGAGTACACCGCCGACGTCGGGTACACCTCGTGGGCCCCCACCGAGGCGACGGTCACCACGTGCCCGCCGCCCTGCCGCCGGAAGTGCGGCAGCACCGCGGCGATGCCGTGCAGCAGGCCGCGCACGTTGACGTCGATCATCTGGTCCCACTCGTGGACCAGCAGGGCGTCGAGCCGGGACAGCGGCATGACCCCGGCGTTGTTCACGATGACGTCGATGCGGCCGTGCTCCTGGACCACGGTGTCGACCGCGGTGCGCACGGCGTCGGCGTCGGTCACGTCGAGGCTCAGGGTGGCGGCCCGGCCGCCGTCGGACCGGATCTTCTCCGCGACGGCGTCGAGGCGGTCGGTGCGCCGGGCGGCGAGGACGACGTCGTGGCCCTCGGCGGCCAGGCGGACGGCCGTGGCCTCGCCGATGCCGCTGCTGGCGCCGGTGACGAGGACGACCTTGGGGTTGCTCGTTGATGTGGTCATGGCTCCAGGCTGGTTCGCCGTCCGGCGGCCAGGAAGGACGCCGTCCTCCTGGGTGCGGCGCACCCTGGCTGGCCGACGGCGCCCGTCGTACCGTCGGGGCATGACCGCATCACCGCTCGGCGACTACCTGCGCGGCCGGCGCGACCGCCTGACGCCGGAGGCGCTGGGGCTGCCCGTCTACGGCCGGCGCCGCGTCGTCGGGCTGCGCCGCGAGGAGGTGGCCATGCTCACCGGCGTGAGCGTGGACTACTACGTGCGGCTGGAGCAGGGCCGCGAGGTGAGCCCGTCGCCGCAGGTGCTCGACTCGCTCGGGGAGGTGCTCCGGCTGGACGACGACGGCCGCCAGCACCTGTACCGCCTCGCCGGCCTCAGCCCCCGCCCGCTGCCGCCCGCCCCCGTGGAGGAGGTGGACGACGCCCTGCTGGAGCTCATGCTCTCGTGGCCCGGGAGCCCGGCGCTCGTGCTCGGGCGGGCCTACGACGTGCTCGCGGCCAACCCGCTCGGCGAGGCGCTCTTCGGCGGGTTCCCGTTCTCGCGGAACCTGACGCGCACCGTGTTCCTGGACCCGGGCGCGCGCACCCTCTACCCGGACTGGCACCTCGTCGCGGAGAACGCGGTCTCGGGGCTCCGGCTCGCGGACGGGCTCATGCCCGGCGACCCGAGGATCCGGGCCGTCGTGGACGAGCTGCGCGTGAAGAGCCCGGACTTCGTGACCCTCTGGGACCGGCACGACGCGCGGGGCAAGCGCCTGGACACGAAGCGGTTCCGGCACCCCGAGGTGGGCCCCCTGGAGCTGCGGGTGCACGTGTTCGAGGTGCGGGGCGCGCCGGGGCAGGAGCTGGTGGTCTACCACGCGCCGGCCGGGTCGCCGTCGGCGGAGGGGCTGGCGCTGCTGGGGACGCTGGCGGCGACGCGGCGGATCGGCTGACACCGTCGGCGTCTTCTATCCTTGACCCGTGGCAGACCGGATCCCTACGGGAGTACCTACCCGCCCAGGGCCACGGCCCAGGGTCGTCATCCCGTATCCCCGGCTCTCCCCGGGACTGCGCAGCTACTTCGCGACCGAGGGCGGGGGCGCGACGCTCCTGCTCGCGGCGTCCGCCATCGCGCTCGTGTGGGCGAACGTGGCGGGCGGCTCGTACGAGGCCATGTGGGACACGCCGATCAACCTCACGGTCGGCACGTGGGAGCTGCACCTCTCGCTGCACCACTGGGTCAACGACTTCCTCATGGCCGTGTTCTTCCTGGTGGTCGGCGTCGAGGTCAACCGCGAGCTGACGGTCGGCGAGCTGCGCAGCTTCCGCGCCGCGTCCGTGCCGCTGTTCGGCGCCATCGGCGGGCTGGCCGTGCCGATCGGCATCTACCTGCTGATCAACCCGTCCGGGCCCGACGCCGCCGGCTGGGGCCTGCCGATGTCCACGGACACGGCGTTCGTCATCGGCGTGCTCGCGCTGGTGGGGCCACGCTGTCCCGACCAGCTGCGCATCTTCCTGCTGACGCTGGCGATCTTCGACGACATCGGCGCCATCGCCCTGCTCGGCATCTTCTACTCCGACGCGCTCATGATGGGCGCGCTCGTGCTCGCGGCCGTCCTGGCCGTCGTGCTGTTCGCGATGCGCTGGATCGGCGTCTGGCAGATCGCGCCGTACCTGATCGTGGGCGCCGTCCTGTGGGTGGTCGTCCTGGAGTCGGGGCTGCACCCGACGCTGGCGGGTGTCGTCGTGGGCCTCGCCGTGCCCACCGCGCGCCACGGCAACGACGACGAGGCGCGCCTGCACTTCGGCTTCTACGGGCGTGCCCTCATGGAGGAGCTGGACCCTGCCCGGTCCCGGCTCGCGGTGCGTGCCGCGCAGTCCGCCGTGCCGACCAGCGACCGCCTGCTCGACGCGCTCCACCCGCTGAGCTCGTACGTCGTGGTGCCGGTGTTCGGCCTGGCCAACGCGGGTGTGGTGCTCTCCGGCGAGTCGATCGACGCCGCCATGTCCAGCCCGGTGACGCTCGGCGTCCTGGTTGGGCTGGTGCTCGGCAAGGGGATAGGTGTGTTCCTCGGCGCGATGATCGCGCTGGTGACCGGGCTGGGCACCCTGCCGGGCCGGGTCAGATACGGGCACCTGGCCGGGGGCGCGTTCCTGTGCGGCATCGGGTTCACCATCGCGCTGTTCGTCAGCGAGCTCGCCTTCGACGACGAGGCCCTGATCAACGAGGCCAAGGTCGGCATCCTCGTCGGGTCGCTCCTGTCGGGCGTCATCGGCGCCGTGATCCTGCGCTACTTCGGCGACCGGCTGCCGCTCTGCTCGCCCCACGAGGCCTCCGGCCCGCCGCCGCTGCCCGAGGGGGCGTGGCGCCCGCCGGCGTGAGCCGTCCCTGAGCCGTCAGGCCACCGTCGGTCTCGGGCGGTGCTCCTGCGCTGGTGCTGGTGCTGGTGCTGGTGCTGGTGCTGGTGCTGGTGCCGGTGCTGGTGCTGGTGCCGTGGTGCCGTCGCCGCCGGCGGCCGGTGGTTTCTCCGCTGCGGCGGCTTCCTCGCGGGCCAGGAAGTTCCCGAGCTCGCCGATGGTGCTCATCAGCGGCGCGGGGAACACGACCGTGGTGTTCCTGTCGACGCCGAGCTCGACCAACGTCTGCAGGTTGCGCAGCTGCAGTGCCAGCGGGTGCGCCATCATGATGTCGGAGGCGTCGCCCAGCCGCGTAGCGGCGAGCTGCTCGCCCTCGGCGTTGATGATCTTCGCGCGCTTCTCCCGCTCGGCCTCGGCCTGACGTGCCATGGCACGTTTCATGGTCTCGGGCAGCTGGATGTCCCTGAGCTCGACCAACGTGATCTGGAGGCCCCACTCGGTGGTCGTGCGGTCGAGAATCAGGCGGATGGCGTCGTTGATCCGGTCGGTCTCCGCCAGGATCTCGTCCAGCGCATGCTGCCCGACGACGTTCCGCAGCGTGGTCTGGGCGATCTGGTTGATGGCCGCGCTGACGTTCTCGATCTCGATCACGGACCGCACGGCGTCGACCACCCGGAAGTAGGCGACGGCGGCGACGTCGACGCTGACGTTGTCCTTGGTGATGATGCCCTGGGACTGGATCGGCATCGTGACGATCCGCAGGGAGATCCGGTGCAGCACGTCGACCACCGGGATGATGACTCGTAGGCCCGGCTCGCGGGTGCCCTTGAGCCGGCCGAACCGGAAGAGCACCCCCTTCTCGTACTGCTTGACGATCTTGATCGCCATCGCGAGGCAGATCAGGGCGAGAGCAAGGAGCACGATCAGGATCCAGGCCACGGTGCTCATCGGAACGCTCCGCAGGGCCCGCGCAAGGAGCGGTCAGCCGGCGGGCCGGCGATCGACGTCGTCATGACGCCTACCTCTCAAAACGGTTCAGGACCGGTCCCGGGCAGAGGCGTCCCGGACTTGTCCACTCCTCACGATACTCCGGGCGCGGCCCCGTGCCGGTGGCCCGGCGGGGCGGGGCGCGGATGTGCTACGGGTGCCTTGTGGGCGGCGCCTTCCGCCGTCGGCCGACTCCCTTTTGAGGCCTAAGTTTCTTCGCTTTGACGAGTGCCAAAGCGAAGAAACTTAGGCCTCAAAGGTGAGTGGGGCCAATGGTCGGCAGGTTCGTCCGCGGGGCTGGCTGGCGGGTCAGGCGGTGAGGAACGCCGTCAGCGCGTCCAGGTGCTCCTGGACCGGGCCAGCCGTCAGGACGCCGCTGCCCGCCGCGATCTCGCCGGCGGCCGGGGCCAGGGCCGCACGGGCGCGCTCGGCAATCCGGCGATCGCCCACCGCGACGGCGGCGCGTCCGGCCAGCACCCAGAGGACCTCGGCCAGGAGGCCCGGCGGTGGGTCCGGGATGCGGCGCACGGCCCGGGCGGCCGCAGTGACTGCCGCCGCGTCGCCGCGGGTGCCGCGGGCGCCGCGGGCGCCGTGGGCGCCGTGGGCGCCGCGCGCCAGCAGCAGGTGCGGGCGGGCCCAGGGCTCGTAGGGGCCCCAGTCGGCGTCGTCCAGGGGCGGTACGGCCCCGGCCTCCCTGGGGGACGCCGGCCCGTCGTCGGCCGTCCCGCCGTCCGCCGGGAGCCCGTGCCAGACCCGCAGCGCGAGGATCGCCAGCGGCAGCAGGCCCTCGGCCAGCCCCGGCATGCCCGCGCCGTCGAGTGTCGCGGCGGCCGCCCGGTATCCGCGCTCGGCGTCGGCGCGGGCCGCCGGATCCGCCCCGCCGGGGGCGCCCGAGGCCGCAGCCCGTTGCGCCCCGAACCACGCGGTGAACACGCCCACCAGCGGCCGCTCGTGCCGCAGCCCGAGCGCCCCGGCGCTGTCCGCGTGCCCCTGCGCGTCGGACCACCGGCCGAGGGCGGACAGGGCCTGCACCCGTACCAGGTGCCCCAGGATCTCGAACGTCGCCAGCCCGTGCCGGGCGGCGAGCGACACCAGCTCGGCGCCGATCGCGTCGCGCTCCGGGGCCAGGCCCGTGTGCTCGAACCGGGTCAGGTACCGCCCGGCCAGTGCGAACGCGAGGACCGCCGGGTCGCCGGACCGCCGGGCGAGCGCCTCGGCCTCGTGCGCCGCATGCGGGCCGCGGGCCCCGGCCAGGCCCCGTGACTCGACCGCCACCGTCGCCAGGAGCTTTGCCCGGACGGCGTCGGGCGCGTCGTCGGGCAGCGCGGCGAGCGTCCGCTCGGCGGCCGCGACCACCTGGGCGGCCAGGCCGGCGTCGTCGGACCGGGTCCAGGCACCCGGCACGTCGAACGCGCCGATCACGCGCGCGGTGAGTTCCGGGTCGCCGAGCTGCTCCGCGGCGCCGACGGCGGCCACGCGCTGCGTGCGAGCGGCGGTCAGCCCTTCGCCGCCGGTCATCGCCAGCGTGCGCAGCAGCGTGGTGGTGGACTCCAGCCGGGTGCGCGCGCCGGCGGCGACCACCCGCTCGTAGGCCGACGTCGTGTCGCGCCAGACGTCGTCGGCGCCGGGCGCGCCGCCCGTGCCCGGGTCGTGCCGCAGCACCTGCGCCTCCAGCTCCGCGAGCCGCGGCCCCGGGTCCACGCCGAGCTCGCCGGCCAGCATGGCGCGGGCCCGGCGGAGCACCGCCAGCGCGTCGGCCTGCCGGCCCGACCGGTACAGCGCCAGCGCGAGCAGCCGCCAGCCCTCCTCGCGCCAGGGGTGCTCGGTCACGTGCGCGTCCAGGCCGGGCACGACGTCGGCCGCCTCGCCCAGGTTGGTGCGCGCCTCGGCGACGCGCTCGACCGCGACCAGCCGGAGCTCGGCCAAGCGGGCGCGCTCGGCCACGGCCCAGGGCTGCTCCAGGCCCGCGTACGCCGCGCCGCGCCAGGTGGCCAGCGCCCGGTCCAGCGCGGCGCGGGCCGCGGCGGGCGCCTGGTCCCGCGCGCCGGAGACCGCCGCCTCGAACGCCCAGGCGTCCACGTCGGCCTGACGCAGCGCGTACCCCGGGCCGTCGGTGACGAGCACCCGGGCCGGGGCGCGGGCCGCACGCCCGGGCTCGATCGCCCGGCGCAGGGCCGCGACGAAGGTGCGCAGCGCCACGAGTGCGCCCTGCGGCGGCTCGTCCCAGAGGTCCTCGACCAGCCGGCCGGCGGTCACCACCCGGCCCCGGGCCGCCACCAGGCGCGCGAGCACCGCGCGCTGACGCGGGCCGCCGAGCGCCGCCTCGGCGTCGTCGACCCAGGCCGTGACCGGGCCGAGCACGCCCGCCCGGAGCAGCGCCGTCGTCGTCGCGGCGGGGCCGCCTGACCGGTCACTCATCGGCTGCTCATCCACGTGGCGGAGATTGGGGGCATGACAACGAAGATCCCTGAGTTCGAGTACCAGAGCGTCGCCGTGGGCGACGTGCACCTCAACGTAGCCGTCGGTGGCACCGGCAGCCCGGTGGTGCTGCTGCACGGGTTTCCGCAGACGCACCTCATGTGGCGGCGCGTCGCCGCGGACCTCGCCCGCGAGCACACCGTGATCGTCCCCGACCTGCGCGGTTACGGGGCCAGCGACAAGCCGGCCGAGCACGACCGCGACACCTACTCCAAGCGGACCATGGCGCAGGACGTGGTGGGGCTGGCCCGGGCGCTCGGGCACGAGAGGTTCGCGCTCGCGGGCCACGACCGCGGCGCCCTGGTCGCGATCCGCGCGGGCCTCGACCACCCCGACGTCGTCACCCACCTGGCGATCCTCGACGTGCTGCCGACCCTCGACATGTGGGACGTGCTACACGGCGCCGACGCGGCCGTCGCCTTCCACCTGTACCTGATGGCGCAGCCCCCGGGCCTGCCCGAGCGCATGATCGAGGCCTCCGCCGACGAGTTCTTCGGCTTCTTCCTCGACGCCTGGGGCACGAGCCCCGAGGCCATCCCGGCCGACGTCCGGGCCGAGTACCTGCGGGCCTCGCGCGAGGCCGTCCCGTCGATCGTGGCGGACTACCGGGCGTCGGCGGGCGTCGACGTCGAGCACGACAAGGCCGACCGGGCGGCCGGACGCCGCCTGACCATGCCGGTCACGGTGGTCCAGCAGGACTGGGGCAGCGCGCTCGGCTACGACGCGGCGGGGCTGTGGTCCGCCTGGGCCGCGGACCTCGACCACCGCACCCTGGACGCCGGCCACTTCATGGCCGAGCAGTCGCCGGCCGAGGTGGTCGCCGTCCTGCGCGGCCTGCTGAAGCGGTAGGGGCTACCGCCCCCACCGTGACGTGCGCTTGCGCGACAGCCCCATCGTGTCGCGCAGGTCCGTCACCGTGACGTCGCCCAGGTAGGGCTCGTCGTTGATGAACAGCGTGGGCGTGCCGTGCACGCCGGAGTCGATCCCGTCCTGGTAGTCCGTGCGGACGGCCTCGGAGAACTTCTGGGCGGGATCGCCCACCAGGGTGCTGGTGTCCAGCCCGAGCTGGTCGCCGTACCGGACGATCGACGCGTCGTCGAGGCTGTCCTGGTTCTTGAAGAGCAGGCCCGCCATCGGCCAGAACGCGCCCTGGTGTCCGGCGGCCTCGGCCGCCAGGGCCGCCGTCAGCGCGTACGGGTGCGGCTCGAAGAGCGGGAAGTGGCGCCAGACCAGGCGCACCTGGCCGTCCGAGTTCTTGATGAGCTCGTGCAGCACGGGCTTGGCCGCGCCGCAGTACGGGCACTCGAAGTCGCCGAACTCCACGATCGTGAACGGCGCCTCCGGGTTGCCGTAGGCCCAGCGGAACGCGAAGTCGGCGTCGTGCGGGGTGCTCGGCGCGGCGTGGGGCACGGCCTCCCGTGCGCTGCCGTCGGACTCGTCGATCGTCATGGCGTCATCCTTTCACCGGCGGGGGCCGGTCGCGGCGTCGAGCAGGGTCTCGGCGGCAGCCCTCGCGTGGTGCGCGGCCTCCGGGGTCCCGGCGATGGCGGCGGTGGTCTGCGCGCCCTCGGCCAGGATGGCGAGCTGCGGGGCCAGCGCGGGCGGCGCCCCGGCGTCGGCCACGAGGCGGGCGACGTACTCCTGGAAGGTGCGCTTCTGCTCGCGGACGGCGTCCGCGACGGCGGTCGACGACGCGCCCAGCTCGCCGTGGGTGTTGATGAACGCGCAGCCGCGGAAGTCCGGCTCGCGGAACCACGCGTCGAGGAAGTCGAAGATCGCCAGGATGCGCTCGCGGGCCGTCGTCGCAGGCACGGACGCCGCGGCGAGTCCGCTGTCCCAGACCTGCGTGCGGTGGTGGAGCACGGCGACGATCAGCTCGTCCTTCGAGGCGAAGAGCGAGTAGATCCGCTTGAGGGACACGCCCGCCGCCGTCCGCACCGCGTCCATGCCCACGGCCTGCACGCCGCGCGCGTAGAACAGCTCGTCAGCGGCCCGGACGACGTCCTCGCGCGCCGTCTTCTCGTCGATCATGCGATCTCACCCCGTCTTGTGTCCCGCACGAGTTGCGCGGAGAACGTTCGTTCTCTACTGTAGCGGACATAGGCGGAGAACGAACGTTCTCCGCTCGGATCGAGAGGGAGACGGATCATGGGTTTCATCACGGTCGGCACCGAGAACAGCACCCCCACGGAGCTGTACTACGAGGACCACGGCTCGGGCCAGCCCGTCGTGCTCATCCACGGCTACCCGCTGGACGGCAACAGCTGGGAGCGTCAGTCGCGTGAGCTGATCGCCGCCGGCTACCGCGTCATCACCTACGACCGCCGCGGGTTCGGCAACTCGAGCAAGGTCGGCACCGGGTACGACTACGACACGTTCGCCGCGGACCTGGACGCCGTGCTGACCTTTCTCGACCTGCGCGACGTCATCCTGGTCGGCTTCTCCATGGGCACCGGCGAGCTGGCCCGCTACGTCAAGAACCACGGCGCCGACCGCGTCGCCAAGCTCGCGTTCCTCGCCTCGCTGGAGCCGTTCCTCGTGGCGGCCGACGACAACCCGGAGGGCGTGCCGCAGTCCGTCTTCGACGGCATCGCCGAGGCGGCCCGATCCGACCGCTTCGCCTGGTTCACCAACTTCTACAAGGACTTCTACAACCTGGACGAGAACCTCGGCTCCCGGATCAGCCAGGAGGCCGTCACCGCCAGCTGGAACACGGCCACGGGTAGCGCCCCGGTCGCCGCGTACGCGGTGGTCCCGACCTGGATCGAGGACTTCCGGGCCGACGTCGCCGCTGTCCGCGCGGCCGGCAAGCCGTCCCTGATCCTGCACGGGACCAAGGACAACATCCTGCCGATCGACGCCACCGGCCGCCGCTTCCACGACGCGTTCCCGGAGGCGGAGTACGTCGAGATCGAGGGCGCGCCGCACGGCCTGCTCTGGACCCACGCGGCCGAGGTCAACGAGGTGCTGCTCCGCTTCGTGCAGGCCTGATCCTGGCCCGAAGGCCCCCGGCGTCACGCCGGGGGCCTTCGGCGTCAGCGGGGGAGCGGGCCGGTGTACGTGGCGCGGGAGTGCTCGACGTCGGCCATGTGCGCGTCGCCCCAGTCGCCCAGTGCGGCGAAGACGGACTGCAGGCTGCTGCCCAGCTCCGTGATCTCGTACTCCACGCGCGGCGGCACCTCCGCATAGATCCTGCGCTGGACCAGGCCGTCGCGTTCGAGCTGGCGCAGGCGCTGGGTCAGCACCTTGGGCGTCACGCCGATGCGCCGCTCCAGCTCGACGAAGCGCTGGGTCCCGTGCGCCTGCAGCACCCACAGGATCGGCGTGGTCCACCGGCTGAACACCAGGTCGACGACTGGCGAGATGGGGCACGCGGTGGCCGGGTCGTCGTCGGGCTGCGGGCACCAGGTGCTGGTCCCGGGCTTCGTGGCGGGCGTCGCGTTCGGCATGGCAGGCTCCAATACTTTCCTGAGGGAACCTACTGTACTGACGCTCGTAACGTCGGCGACATCGCGGCCTCAGGGGCCGTCCGGCCCTGTTCGGGGCCGGGTCCTACCGACAAGGAGCACCCATGATCGTCGTCACCGGAGCCACCGGGAACATCGGCCGTCCGCTGGTCGCCGAGCTGGCCCGGCGGGGCCAGGACGTCACCGCCGTCTCGCGCGCGGGCACCGCCCCGCTCGACAGCCCGCTGGTCCGCGGGGTGAGCGCCGACCTGGCCGAACCGGAGGGCCTGCGCGCCGCGGTCGACGGCGCGGACGCCCTGTTCCTGCTGGTTCCGGGCTCAGGTGGGCACCTGGACACCGAGCGGATGATCGGGATCGCCGCCGAGGCCGGCGTGCGCCGGATCGTCCTGCTGTCCTCGCTGGGCGCCGTCACCCGCGCAGAGTCGGCCTCGCACGCCCCGCTCGCCGAGCTGGAGAAGCGGGTGCAGGGCTCGGGCCTGGAGTGGACGCTGCTGCGGCCCGCCGACTTCGCCAGCAACGCGCTCGCCTGGGTCCCCACGGTCCGGTCGGAGCGCGCCGTCCACGCGCCGTTCGGCGACGTCGCGCTGCCCGCCGTCGACCCGCTCGACATCGCGGAGGTCGCGGCCGCCGCCCTGGCCGACGACGGGCATGCCGGCCGGAGCTACACGCTGACCGGCCCCGCCGCGCTCTCGCCACGCGCGCGGACCGAGGTGCTCGCGCAGGCCCTCGGTGCGCCGATCGATTTCGTCGAGCAGTCCCGAGACGAGGCGCGTGCCGCCATGCTCGCCTACATGCCGGAGCTGGTCGTCGACGGCACGCTCGGGATCCTGGGCGAGCCGACGGCGCAGGAGCAGCAGGTCAGCCTCGACATCGAGAAGGTATTGGGGCGGCCTGCGCACACGTTCGCCGACTGGGCGCGCCGGAACGCTGGGGCGTTCACGGCCTGACCGGTCGAGGCGGAGTTGCGCGCGTTGTTGGTCACCGGTCCGGGCGGCCAGCCCAGGTCACCAGCCTGGGCCGCCAGACCTGGGCCGCCGGGACCTGGGCCGCCAGGCCGGGTTGCCAGATCTGGCTGCCAGACCGAGCCGCCTGCATTTTGACCGTGGCCGCTGGACACCAGTGCTGACCGGCGGAGTGCCGGACAGGTGGAGCCGCGGTGTCCCGGGCCGCCCACCTGTGGATGACGTCGGGCATCTCAGAACGGTGGCTCGCCCGGGAGGACACGGGACTCGGTGACTGCTGAGCCGCCCTTCTTGTTCAGCTGTCTGGCCGCCGATGGCGCCTGGCTCCCGAGGCGGTGTCGGGTGTCGTCGGCAAGGCTGGTGACGTCGTTGCTGACGTTGCCGATCTGGGTGGGTGGTCGCGTGTGGGTGTGGCCGGTGGGTGCGGTCCAGGTGGTGTTTCCGGTGTCGGGGTCGCGGGTGACGTTCCACCCGCCGTGTG
>NZ_JBHWZO010000204.1:0-11527 GCF_042728455.1 Promicromonospora sp. NPDC060204 | reverse complement strand
GCTCGTCGCCGAGCCGAACGGCCGACCCGAGCCGACTTCCCAGCCGAGCTCGTAGCCGGCAATCGCAACTGAGCTTCCGCGACAGAGAGAGACCATGGGCGCACGCACCAAGGCGCGCAAGCGCGCCGCCGACATCCTCTTCGAGGCGGAGCAGCGCGGCATCGACCCGCTGACGCTCCTCGCCGACCGTGTGGCCGTGCCGCACACCGAGGCGGCCGTGCCGCAGTACGCCGTCGACATCGTGGAGGGCGTGGTCGCGCACCGCGACCGCATCGACGAGGTGCTGGAGACCTACTCGCAGGGCTGGACCCTCGACCGGATGCCCGCCGTCGACCGTGCGCTGCTGCGGATCGGCTCGTGGGAGGTCCTCTTCAACGACGACGTGCCCGACGCCGTCGCGCTGGACGAGGCGGTCGACCTCGCCGGCGACCTGTCCACCGACGACTCCCCGGCCTTCGTGAACGGCCTCCTCGGCCGGGTCAAGGACCTGAAGCCGACCCTGCTGGCGTGACCTGGGTCGTCAACCGGCACGCAAGCCGGGGTACAAGCCGGCACGCAGGCCGATACGCAGCCCCGCAAGCACTGTGAGCACCGGTCCCGGCGCTGGACGGTTCGACGAGCGACGTCTGCTCGTCGCCCTGTTCGGCGCCGGGACCGCGGCGTTCGCCCAGCTCTACGCCCCGCAGTCCGTCCTGCCGGACGCCGCCCGCGAGCTCGCGACGTCGGCGTCCGCGACGTCGCTCCTCGTCTCCGCCGCCACCCTCGGCCTGGCCGTGGGCGTGCTGCCCTGGGCGTGGGTGGCCGACCGCGTCGGGCGGGTGCGGGCGATGACCGTCGCGATGCTCGGTGCCACCGCGATCGGGCTCGTGGTCCCGTTCGCGCCGTCGTTCGAGCTGCTCGTGGCCGGGCGGGCCGTGCAGGGGTTGTTCGTCGCGGGCGTGCCCGCCGTCGCGATGGCCTACCTGACGGAGATGCTGATCGAGTCGGGCGCCGCGGCCTCGGTACCGCGCGCCGCCGGGACGTACGTGGCAGGCACGTCGGTCGGCGGGCTGCTGGGGCGGATCGTGTCCGGCGGCGTGGCCGAGCTGTTCGGCTGGCGCGTGGGCGTGGGCGCCGTCGCGCTGGCGTGCCTGGTCGCCACGGGCGCCTTCATCTGGCTCGCCCCCCGGGACCGGGGGCCGCGAGCCGCGCTGGGACGGCCCGGCGGCGGCGCTCTTTCCGACGGCGCCGCTCCCGACAGCCCTGCTCCCGACCCCGCCTTCCCGGAGCGCGGTGCTCCGCGCGGGCGGCGCGGTCGGTTCGGGAAGCGCGGTCGGTTCGGGCGGCTCGGGCGGTTCCGCGCGCTGCTGCACCCGCGTCTGCTCGTGCTCGACGCGCAGGGGCTGCTGCTCATGGGCGGCTTCGTCGCTGTCTACAACTACCTGGGATTTCGCCTCGCCGCCCCGCCCTTCGACCTCTCGCCCGGCGTGGTGAGCCTCGTGTTCCTCGCCTATCTGGCCGGGACCTGGTCGTCGGCGCGGACGGGCCGGCTTGTGCTGCGGCACGGCCGGCGCCGGGTGCTGATCGTGTCGACCGGGGTGATGGCGCTCGGTGTGGTGGCCACGCTGTCGGGCTGGCTGCCGCTGGTGCTGGCCGGGCTGGTCGTGCTGACCGCCGGGTTCTTCGGCGCGCACGCCGTGGCCAGCGGGTGGACGCCGGTCGCCGCACCCCAGGCCCGGACCCAGGCCGCCGCCGTGTACAACCTGGCCTACTACGCGGGATCCAGCCTGTTCGGCTGGCTCGGCGGCATCGGGTTCGCGCTGGCGGGCTGGCCCGGGACGGTCGGGATGGTGCTCGTGCTGGTCGCGGTCGCGGCAGGATTGGCGGCGGCGGTGCTGCGGGACTAGGCGGGGTCAGGCGGGCGGGGGATGCCGCGAGGCCGGGGGAGCGGCGCCATCTCACCACGTATTGCAACCAATGGGTTGCGCATTGTCGATCCAGGGTGCATCGTAGAAGCGCAACCAAACGGTTGCGCCATCGTCGATCGAGTCGCACCCGGAGGACACCATGACCACCACCCAGCCCCGCTCCAGCATCGACCTCGCCGCACGCACGGTCACCCGCACCGTCCGGGTCGCCGCCGGACCCGACGCGGTCTGGCGCGCGATCTCCGAGCCCGAGCACGTCGCCGGCTGGTTCGGCGACGGCTGCGAGACCGACGACGGTGGCCCGTTCGCCACCGGCACCCGCGGCCGGCTGCACTTCGAGGGCTACGGCTGGTTCGCCTTCGAGGTCACCCGGGCGGAGACCGGCCGCGTGCTCGCCTACCGCTGGGGCCAGTCCGCGGACGAGCCCGAGCGCATGACCGAGGCCACCTTCACCCTGGAGCCCGACGGCGCCGGCACCAACCTCACCGTCCACGAGACGGGCTTCACCGGCGACACCGACGACGCGGTACGCGCCGCACTCGACGGCAACCGCGAGGGCTGGGACGTCGAGCTGGACGAGCTCGTCGAGTACGTCGAGTCGCGGTCGTGGTGACGTCGGGGGCGGCGGCGTCGGCGGCGGTGTCGGGAGGGGCGGCAGGGGTGGCAGGGTCGGTACCGTCGCCCGTCGTCGCGTTCGCGGCGCTCGGCGACGAGACCCGCTGGGCCGTCCTCCAGGCGCTGTCCGGCGGTGAGTACGCCGGTGAGCACGCTCGCGAGCAGGCCGACGAGCAAGCGCATGAGCAAGCCGGTGAAGACGCCGTCGACCCCGCGTCCGGCCTGACCGCCTCCGCCCTCGCCGCCCGGCTCCCCGTGACGCGGCAGGCGATCGCCAAGCACCTCGCGGTGCTGGAGGCCGCCGGGCTGGTCGAGTCCTGGGTGGTCGGTCGCGAGCGCCGGTATCGCGCGCTCGGCGCGGAGCTGACGGCGCTGGGGCGTCGGCTCAAGCGCATCGGGGACGCGTGGGAGGCGCGGCTGGGTCGCATCGCCGGTATCGCGGAGCGCCTGGAGCGCGGCTGACGCGTCGCGCGTCGGCGCCCGGGATGTGAGCAACGCCCCTCCCGGCGGGCGCCGGCGTCGGCGTCCGGCACAGGGACGGCGCGTTATGGTGGTGGCTGTCAGACTCCCTTTAATCCCGTCCAGTGAGGCGGAGAAGGAGGTCGCCAGATGAATCCTGGCACCCGCATGCCCGAATCCAGCGAGACCCCGAGCAACGCTTCCGGCGCCGCCGCCGAGAGGACGGTGCTCGGCGAGGCCGACATCGCCCGGGCGCTGACCCGGATCGCCCACGAGATCGTGGAGCGCAACAAGGGCGCCGCCGACCTGCTGCTGCTCGGCATCCCGACGCGCGGCGTGCAGCTCGCCCGCCGGCTGGCCGAGCGCCTCGCGCAGATCGAGCCCACCTTCAGCGGCGAGCACGGCACGCTCGACGTGACCATGTACCGCGACGACCTGCGTCGTCAGCCCACGCGCGCCGTCGGGCAGACGGTGCTGCCGGGCAGCCTCGACGGCACGATCGACGACAAGGTGGTCGTCCTCGTGGACGACGTCCTCTTCTCCGGCCGCACCATCCGCGCCGCGCTCGACGCCCTGAACGACCTCGGCCGCCCCCGCGTGGTGCAGCTCGCCGCCCTCGTGGACCGCGGGCACCGCGAGCTCCCGATCCGCGCGGACTACGTGGGCAAGAACCTGCCGACCTCGCGCAGCGAGCGCGTCCGGGTCCGGCTGGCCGACGTCGACGGCGGAGCCGACGCCGTGGTCATCAGCGAGGCGACCCCGGCTGCCAGCCCCGCCAGCACCAGCCCCGCGAGCACTGCCCCTTCAAGCACCGAGAGGGGCGCCCGATGAAGCACCTCCTGACCACCCAGGACATGTCCAAGGACGACGCGATCCTGCTCCTGGACACCTCCGCGCAGATGGCCGCGACCCAGTCGCGCGAGAACAAGAAGCTGCCGACGCTGCGCGGCCGCACCGTGGTGAACCTGTTCTACGAGGACTCCACGCGCACCCGGATCTCCTTCGAGACGGCGGCCAAGCGGCTGTCGGCCGACGTCATCAACTTCTCGGCCAAGGGGTCGAGCGTGTCCAAGGGCGAGTCCCTCAAGGACACCGCGCTGACCCTGCACGCCATGGGGGCCGACGCCGTGGTCGTGCGGCACTCGGCCTCCGGCGCGGCGCACCAGCTCGCGCACGCCGGCTGGCTCGACGCGGGCGTGCTCAACGCCGGCGACGGCATGCACCAGCACCCCACTCAGGCGCTCCTGGACGCGTTCACGATCCGCCGGCACCTGGTGGGGCACGTGGGTGAGGACGGCCGCGGGTCCGACACCTCGGTCGGCGCGGACCTGGCGGGCCTGCGCATCGCGATCGTCGGCGACGTCCTGCACTCCCGGGTCGCGCGGTCCAACGTCTACCTGCTGCACACCCTGGGCGCCGAGGTGACCCTGGTCGCACCGCCCACGCTCGTTCCGGTCGGCGTGGAGACCTGGCCGTGCCGGGTGTCGTACCACCTGGACGAGACGCTCGAGCAGTGGCAGCCGGATGCAGTCATGATGCTTCGGGTGCAGCGTGAGCGGATGTCGGGCGGTTCGGGGTCGTTCTTCCCGAGCCCGATGGAGTACAGCCGCAAGTTCGGGTTCGACGCCCGCCGTCTCGCGGTCCTGCCGGACCACGCGATCGTGATGCACCCCGGGCCGATGAACCGCGGCCTGGAGATCTCGGCGGCCGCCGCCGACCACCCCCGCTCCGTGATCGTGGAGCAGGTGGCCAACGGCGTCGCCGTCCGGATGGCCGCCCTGTACCTGCTGCTGTCCGGCACCGACGAAAATTCCAGCACAGCAGTTTCCAGCACCGACGAGAGGAACGTCCTGTGAGCACCGCGAGACCGCAGACCTATGTCCTGCGAGGGGCCCGTCCCTACGGCACGGACCCGGTCGACGTCGTGCTGGCGGACGGCGTGGTCGCCGCCCTCGGGGCGCCCGGCACGGTCGAGGTGCCCGACGGCGCGCAGGAGATCCCGGCGGCGGAGCACGTGCTCCTGCCCGGCCTCGTCGACCTGCACACCCACCTGCGCGAGCCGGGCCGGGAGGACGCCGAGACGGTGTTCTCCGGCACCCGCGCCGCCGCGGCGGGCGGCTTCACGGCCGTGCACGCGATGGCCAACACGACGCCGACGCAGGACACCGCGGGCGTCGTCGAGCAGGTGCACCGGCTGGGCGAGCAGGCCGGCTGGGTCGACGTGCACCCCGTGGGCGCGGTCACCGTGGGCCTGGACGGACGGACGCTCGCCGAGCTGGGCGCCATGGCCGACTCCGCCGCCCGCGTGCGCGTCTTCTCCGACGACGGCAAGTGCGTGCACGACCCGGTCCTGATGCGCCGAGCGCTGGAGTACGTCAAGGCGTTCGACGGCGTCGTCGCGCAGCACGCGCAGGAGCCGCGCCTGACCGAGGGCGCGCAGATGAACGAGGGCGTCGTCTCCGCGCAGATCGGCCTGACGGGCTGGCCCGCCGTGGCCGAGGAGTCGATCATCGCCCGCGACGTGCTGCTGGCCGAGCACGTGGGCTCGCGCCTGCACGTGTGCCACCTGTCCACCGCCGGCTCGGTGGAGATCATCCGCTGGGCCAAGGGCCGCGGCATCGACGTCACCGCCGAGGTGACGCCGCACCACCTGGTGCTCACGGACGAGCTGGCCCGCGACTACGACCCGGTGTTCAAGGTGAACCCGCCGCTGCGCACCGCCAAGGACGTCGAGGCGGTCCGCGAGGGCCTGGCCGACGGCACCATCGACATCGTCGCCACCGACCACGCCCCGCACCCGGTCGAGGACAAGGACTGCGAGTGGTCCTCGGCCGCGTTCGGCATGACCGGCCTGGAGACGGCGCTGTCCGTGGTGCAGCAGACCATGGTCGACACCGGCCGCCTGACCTGGGCCGACGTCGCCCGCGTTCTCTCGGAGAACCCCGCGCGCATCGGCCGGATCGGCGCCACGCAGGGCCGGCCGATCGCCGTCGGCGAGCCCGCCAACCTGGTCCTGGTGGACCCGGCCGCGACCCGCGCGGTCGACGGCGCCAGCCAGGTCACCGCGAGCGACAACACCCCGTTCCAGGGCATGGAGCTCCCCGGCCGCGTGGTCGCCACGTTCCTCCGTGGCCGCGCGACGGTCCTGGACGGCGCGCCGGTGGAAGCCGGGTCCCTGGAAGGAGCCACCCGATGACCGCCCTGTCCGTCGCCGTGCTGGCTGCCCTGGCGGTCTTCCTCGTGCTGTACGTGACGCTCATCGGCCGTCGCCGGCTCGCGCAGCGCACCACCACGGTCGTTCCGGTGCCGCCTTCGCCGCCCGCGGATTCTCCCGGTGCCGTGCGCTTCGGCCCCGTCGAGGCGATCTACGTCTCGACCACCCTGCACGGCGACTGGCTCGCCCGGGTGGGCGCGCACGGGCTGGGCGACCGCTCGCACGCGGTCGTCACCGTGCACGGCGGCGGTGCAGGGCAGGCCGGCGTTCTCGTCGAGCGCGACGGCACCGACGACCTGTGGCTCCCGGTGAGCGCGATCCGCAGCGCGGGCCTCGCCCCGGGCATGGCGGGCAAGTACGTCGGCGCGGACGGGCTCGTGGTCCTCACCTGGGCCGTCCCGGAGGCCGACGGCGTCCCGGCGGCCCTGGTCGACACCGGGCTGCGCCCGCGCCGCCCGGAGGACCGCGGCGGCCTGGTGGACGCCGTCCGCCACCTGCTCGCCGACCGCCAGAGCCCGCACAGCCAGCAGCACCAGCAGCACCCCGAACAGCAGTACCCGCACCAGCAGTACCCGCACCAGCAGGAGGCCCGGTGACCATCCCGACGACGTCCGCAGAGACGTCCCCAGTGACGTCCGCAGTGACGGCAGCACAGTCGTCCGTAACTACCGCAGCGCTGGTCCTCGAGGACGGCACCACCTACCGCGGGCGCGCCTACGGCGCCACCGGCACGACGTTCGGCGAGATCGTCTTCTCCACCGGCATGACCGGCTACCAGGAGACGCTGACCGACCCGTCCTACCACCGGCAGATCGTGGTCATGACGGCGCCGCACGTCGGCAACACCGGCGTGAACGACGAGGACCCCGAGTCGGGCCGCATCTGGGTCTCCGGCTACGTGGTGCGCGACCCCGCGCGCCGGGTCTCGAACTGGCGCGCGCAGCGCTCGCTCGGTGAGGAGCTCGCCGCGCAGGGCGTCGTCGGCATCTCCGACATCGACACCCGCGCCCTGACCCGCCGCCTGCGCGAGGAGGGCGTCATGCGCGCCGGGATCTTCTCCGGCGACGACCTGGTGCGCGGCGGCTACCCGCGCCCCGTCGAGGAGCTCGTGGCCGAGGTGCAGGCCTCGCCGCAGATGGCGGGCGCGAACCTCGCCCCCGAGGTCTCCACGAAGGAGGCCTACACGGTGGAGCCGGCCGGCGAGCACGCCGGGCGCACCCCCGTCGCGACGGTCGTCGCCGTCGACCTGGGCATCAAGTCCATGACGCCGGCGCGACTGGCCGAGCGCGGCGTGCGCGTCGTCGTCGTGCCCCAGTCCTCGACGATCGACGACGTCCTGGGCGCCTTCGCGGACCTGCCCGACGACGCGCCCCGCGGCGTGTTCTTCTCCAACGGCCCCGGCGACCCCGGCGCCGCCGGCCACGAGATCGAGCTGCTGCGTGCGGTCCTGGACCGCCGGATCCCGTTCTTCGGCATCTGCTTCGGCAACCAGCTGCTGGGCCGGGCGCTCGGCTACGGCACGTACAAGCTCGGCTACGGCCACCGGGGCATCAACCAGCCCGTGCTCGACCGCACGACCGGCAAGGTCGAGGTCACCGCGCACAACCACGGCTTCGCGGTCGACGCGCCCGTGGTGGACGACGCCGGCGCCCCCGCCGTCTCGCAGGCTCCGTACGACGACAGCAGGACCGACGGCGGCCGCTACGGCCGCGTCGTCGTCTCCCACGTGGGCCTCAACGACCAGGTCGTGGAGGGGCTGACCTGCCTCGACCTGCCCGCGTTCTCGGTGCAGTACCACCCCGAGGCGGCCGCCGGCCCGCACGACGCCGCGTACCTGTTCGACCGGTTCGTCGGCCTGCTGACGAACCCGGCGGCGTGGCCGCCTGCCCTCAAGACCCAGCCCTCCGCAGCAGCACAGAACAACACCGAGGAGAACCACTGATGCCTCGCCGTAACGACCTCTCCTCGGTCCTGGTCATCGGGTCCGGCCCGATCGTCATCGGCCAGGCCTGCGAGTTCGACTACTCCGGCACCCAGGCCTGCCGGGTCCTGAAGGAGGAGGGCCTGCGGGTCATCCTGGTCAACTCCAACCCGGCCACGATCATGACGGACCCCGAGTTCGCCGACGCGACCTACGTGGAGCCCATCACCACCGAGGTGCTGACCACGATCATCGCCAAGGAGCGCCCCGACGCCCTGCTGCCCACCCTGGGCGGGCAGACGGCGCTGAACGCCGCCATCGCCCTGGACGAGGCCGGCGTGCTGGAGAAGTACGGCGTCGAGCTGATCGGCGCCAACATCCCCGCCATCCAGAAGGGCGAGGACCGCCAGCAGTTCAAGGACGTCGTGGCCAAGTGCGGCGGCGAGTCGGCCCGCTCGGAGATCGTGCACACGATCGACGAGGCCCTCAAGGCCGCCGAGATCCTCGGCTACCCGATGGTCGTGCGCCCGTCGTTCACCATGGGCGGCCTCGGCTCCGGCCTGGCCTACGACGAGGCGGACCTGCACCGCATCGTCGGGCAGGGCCTGCACTACTCGCCCACCACGGAGGTGCTCCTGGAGGAGTCCATCCTGGGGTGGAAGGAGTACGAGCTGGAGCTCATGCGCGACAAGGACGACAACGTCGTGGTCGTCTGCTCCATCGAGAACGTGGACCCCGTGGGCGTGCACACCGGGGACTCGGTGACGGTGGCGCCCGCGCTGACGCTCACCGACCGCGAGTACCAGAAGCTGCGCGACATCGGCATCGCCGTGATCCGCGAGGTCGGCGTCGACACCGGTGGCTGCAACATCCAGTTCGCCATCGACCCGGCCGACGGGCGCATCATCGTCATCGAGATGAACCCGCGCGTCTCCCGCTCCTCGGCGCTGGCCTCCAAGGCGACCGGCTTCCCGATCGCGAAGATCGCCGCCAAGCTCGCCGTCGGCTACACGCTCGACGAGATCCCGAACGACATCACCAAGGTGACCCCCGCGAGCTTCGAGCCCACGCTCGACTACGTCGTGGTCAAGGTCCCGCGGTTCGCGTTCGAGAAGTTCCCCGCCGCCGACGACACCCTGACCACCACCATGAAGTCGGTGGGCGAGGCCATGGCGCTCGGCCGCAACTTCACGGAGGCGCTCGGCAAGGCGCTGCGCTCCATCGACAAGGGCGGCGTGCAGTTCCACTGGGACGGCGACGCCCCGACGGGCGACGAGCTCGCCACGCTGCTCAAGGAGATCGAGCGGCCCACCGAGCAGCGCCTCGTCCAGGTCCAGCAGGCCCTGCGCTCGGTCGGGGAGCCCGGCGGAACCACGCTCGAGCAGGTCTTCGACGCGACCAAGATCGACCCCTGGTTCCTCGACCAGATCCAGCTCGTCAACGAGGTGGCCGCCGAGGTCGCCGCGTCGCCCACGGTCACCGAGGACCTGCTGCGCCACGCCAAGCGGCACGGCCTGTCCGACGCCCAGGTCGCGCGCCTGCGCGGCATGGGCGCCTCCGGCGAGTCCACGGTGCGCGAGATCCGGCACGCCCTGGGCGTCCGCCCGGTCTACAAGACCGTGGACACCTGCGCGGCCGAGTTCGCGGCCAAGACCCCGTACCACTACTCGAGCTACGACGCCGAGACCGAGGTCGCGCCCCGCGAGCGGGAGGCCGTGATCATCCTCGGCTCCGGGCCCAACCGCATCGGCCAGGGCATCGAGTTCGACTACTCGTGCGTGCACGCCACCCTGGCGCTCGCGGACAAGTACGAGACCGTCATGGTCAACTGCAACCCGGAGACGGTCTCGACGGACTACGACACGTCCGACCGCCTGTACTTCGAGCCGCTGACCTTCGAGGACGTCCTGGAGGTCTACCAGGCCGAGCTCGCCGCCGGTCCGGTCAAGGGCATCATCGTCCAGCTCGGCGGCCAGACGCCGCTGAGCCTCGCGCGGCGCCTCGCCGAGGCCGGCCTGCCGATCCTCGGCACCAGCCCCGAGGCGATCGACGCCGCGGAGGACCGCGGCATCTTCGGCCAGGTGCTGCTCGACGCCGGCCTGCCGGCCCCCGCGTTCGGCACGGCCCGCTCGCTGGCCCAGGCCCGCGACGTCGCCGAGGGCATCGGCTACCCCGTGCTCGTGCGCCCGTCCTACGTGCTCGGCGGCCGCGGCATGGAGATCGTCTACAGCGAGGACCAGCTCACCGGCTACGTCGAGCGCGCGCTGACCGAGAGCGCGGCCGCCGCCGCGCTGAACGGGGCGCCCGGCACCCTGGCCGCGCCGCTCCTGATCGACCGCTTCCTGGACGACGCGATGGAGATCGACGTCGACGCCCTGTACGACGGCGAGGAGCTGTTCCTCGGCGGCGTCATGGAGCACATCGAGGAGGCCGGCATCCACTCCGGCGACTCGGCGTGCGTGCTGCCCCCGGTCTCGCTCAGCGAGGCCGAGATCGCGCGCATCCGGCGCTCCACCGAGGCGATCGCCAAAGGCGTGGGCGTGCGCGGCCTGCTCAACGTCCAGTACGCGCTCGTCAGCGACGTCCTGTACGTCCTGGAGGCCAACCCCCGCGCGTCGCGCACCGTGCCGTTCGTCTCCAAGGCGACGGGCACGCCGCTGGCCAAGGCCGCGGCCCGCGTGATGGTGGGCGAGTCCATCGCCGACCTGCGCGCGGCGGGCGTGCTCCCGGAGCACGACGGCGCCACGCTCGACCTGGGCGCGCCGCTGGCCGTCAAGGAGGCCGTGCTGCCGTTCAAGCGGTTCCGCACCCGCGAGGGCCTGGTCGTCGACTCCGTGCTCGGCCCGGAGATGCGCTCCACGGGCGAGGTCATGGGCTTCGACAAGGACTTCCCGCACGCGTTCGCCAAGTCGCAGGCGGCGGCGTTCGGCGGGCTGCCGACGTCGGGCACGGTGTTCGTCTCCGTGGCCGACAGCGACAAGCGGCACGTCGTCTTCCCGGTCAAGCGCCTCGTGGAGCTCGGCTTCAAGGTGCTCGCCACGGCCGGCACCGCGAACGTGCTGCGCCGCAACGGCATCGAGGCCACCGAGGTGCGCAAGCACACCGAGGGCCGCGGGCCGGACGGCGAGCTCACCGTCGTCGGGCTCATCACCGAGGGGCAGATCGACCTCGTGGTGAACTCGCCGTCGGGCCAGGGCGCCCGCGCCGACGGCTACGAGATCCGCGCGGCGACGACGGCGGCCGACAAGCCGATCGCGACCACGGTGGACCAGCTCGCGGCCGCGGTGCAGGGCATCGAGGCGGTCCTGGCGGGCCCGTTCGAGGTGGCGAGCCTCCAGGAGCACACGGCGGCCACCACGGCGCGCCGTGCGGCCGCGCAGGTGGGCGTCCTGGCGCCGACGGCGGGGGCGC
>NZ_JBHWZO010000203.1:0-11532 GCF_042728455.1 Promicromonospora sp. NPDC060204 | reverse complement strand
CTCGCGATTCTCGCGGGCGGCGGCCAAGAACGGCGACGGCCGTCCGTCGGACACCGGGGTGTAGAACCACAACCGGCCTTCCTCGGCCACGAACCACATCATCGCCAACGCCGGAGTTCTCTGTAATTCCTTCCAGTGCGCCGGCTGGTGAGGAATGGATTGGGACGCGTGAACCATTTTTCGATACCTCGGAGATCGATTTTCCGTTGTTCGCGCGAGAATGGCTGCGGTTGTACGACGTGGCCCCTATCATCGCTTCGGTAATTGCACCGCGCGACGGGCTTGCATATGTCACGACTAGGCTTACGGATGTTTGCAACGGCGTCGAGGCGTTGGCGGCGCAGCGTTGGGGGTCGAATAAGAGTGAGCTGCCTCAAGCGGACGTTGCGATCCTCAACGCTCTGAAGGTTGCAGACGGAATACCCGCCAAGAGTCGTAGGCGGGTCGAGAATCTCCTTCGTCGTGATTGGACCTTGCAATCAAAGCTGGAGCTTCTTGCCCAGGACCTGGGGGAGGAGTCGAGTCGCTGGCTTCTCGGGCCGAGTGTTAGCGATTGGGCGTTGCTGGTTGTCCGGCTGCGCAATTCTGTGGCGCACGGCAGTGTCTTGCCTGGCGGGCTCAGTAGCGATGCGCACTTTTTGACTTTCGCCTATGAGACGCTGGCGGCGGTTCTGCAGCTCGCTCTTTTTCGTGTCTGTGGGTACGAAAATCCCCAGGCTGAGGCGGGCGGGGAACTGCTGCGTGCTCCCGGGAGGTTCGTTGCGAGCCATCCGTACTCGACGTTCTACAGGAGGCTTGAACAGCTCGCACAACAGGCGGGATTCTGGGCCGTTTGGCGACAGCGGCTTGACGATGTGTGACACCGCCGCAGGCGTGTGCCGCTCTCTTTCGGCACGAGGATGACCGCTGTGAGCGCTGCCGCCGCCACCGTTGGTAAATGGTGCATGGAAACGGCATGCATCAAAAATGCTGGCCCATCTCGGAGGATGGGCCAGCATTGCCAGATCGGTTGGAGGGAAACGTGTAGGCGACGCTTCTATTCGGCGGCTCGGACGATGTCTAGCCATTCGCGCGCCGATCTCCGGGCCGAGTTGTAGTCCCCGGTCCTCATGCTGTCGCCCACGAGGTCAGAGCCGACGCCAAGGGCTACTGCCCCGGCATTGAGCCATTCGCGGGCGTCCTCTCGGGTGATCGTCCCGGTAGGCATGATTCCGGCATCCGGCAGGGGCGGCAGGAGCTGGCGAATGAACTTCGGGTTGTGTGAGCTGGCCGGGAAGAGCTTGACCACCTCAGCGCCCGCCTGAGTGGCCGCGTCGATCTCGCTCGGAGTGAATACGCCGGGCACGAACCCGGTAGGTCGCGCGCTGCCGGTTCCGCGACAACGACGGGCGTACCCGCCCGGTCGAGGCATGGGGCAGTTCGGGTGCGGAGGCGGAGCAGCGCCTCCGGGACGAACTCACGACCCGCAAGCGAGCATCGTCGGACACGATCACCGCAGACACCCGCTTGGAAGTACTGGCGGACTACTGGCTGCGAACGAAGATCGACCCGAGCAAGCTCGCCGTGAACACACGCCAGCGCTACCGCTACACCACTGAGCAGTACGTCATTCCCGGCGTGGGTGGTCTGCGGTTGCGTGAGTGCACTGTGTCCCGCCTGGAGGCCTGGGTGGCCGGTGAGGTGGCCAAGCACCCCGCGAACGCCCGGGTGTCCCTGACGTGCCTCAAGGGCATGCTGGATGTCGCGGTGCGTGAGGACGTGCTGACGGCGAACCCCGCCAAGTCGGTCACGCCGGTTCCCGCCACGGTGTCCGACGACGTGAAAGCGCTGTCGGTCGAGGAGGTAGTCAAACTGCGCGCTGCCCTGGCGGCGGATGAGAGGGCGACAGCGCAGAACCTCACCGACCTGGTGGATGTCATGCTCGCGACGGGTTGCCGAATCGGTGAAGCTCTCGCCCTGCGCTGGAGCGAGGTTGACCTGGAAGAGCACGTGATCTACCTGACCGGCACCGTGGTACGCGAGCAGGGTGTTCGGCTCTTCCGGCAGGACAACACGAAGGGCAAGAAGCCGCGCGGACACCTGGTGCCGAAGTTCGCCGTGACGATGCTTGAAAGGCGTGCTGCCGAGGTGCCGCCCGGTGGGCTGGACCTGGTGTTTCCCTCGGCGCGTGGTGGCCTCCGCGAGGTGACGACGGTCGATAAGCAGTGGCGCAAGTTCCGCGAGCGACACCCGGACTGGTCTTGGATCACCCCGCACACGTTCCGGAAGTCGGTCGGTACGGCTGTTGAGCGCGGTGCCGACATTGAGGCGGCGGCGGCGCAGCTCGGTCACTCCCGCTCGGCAGTGACGGCCAAGCACTATGTCGAAGTTGCCGCCGTCGGGCCGGACCACCGGGAGATTCTGGAGCGGTTCGGCAGGTGATGGCGATTGGCTCTGTATGACGGAACGGCGAGGCCCAGAATGTTGACGATTCTGGGCCTCGCTGCAATTCACCCGCTGGCCGCGTCGCGCGGGGAGGGAAGCCGGTTCTAGCCTCGCTGGCATGGATGAGGTCGTCGCGGGAGCGCTGATTGGGCTTGTTGGTGGCGTCGTCGGCGCAGGCATTGGTGGCGCTGCATCGCTGCTCGTCGCAGCCCGGGAACGCAAGCAACAACGCGAGGACCGAGACGTCCTCCTGTGGACCGAGCGGCGCCGAGTCGTCTACTTGCGATTTCTGTCGGAAGCGGCTGACCTGGAGCGGCGTATCCAGGCATCAGCACACACAGAAGCTGAGCCAGCGTGGGGCCTGGTTGCACATGAGGACCGCGCAGACCTCATGGACACCTTCAACGAGATGCGGTTGATAGCCCCGAAGGACGTCGTCGAGCCTGCCAACAACTACCTGTACAACCTGAGTTGGCCGCTGAACAACGGCTACGCATATGTCGCGCTCGCTTTCGCTGCGCGACCACTCGACATGGAAAGGGTCGGCAAGACCCAGAAGGTACTGGAGGAGTCTTTAGAGGAGGTCCGGCGCTGGGAGCGTGAGACCCGGGCCGCGATGCGCGAGAACCTCGGAACCGGACCTGAGTACGACCTTCCCGCTGTCGCGGAGCAGGGCGATGGACTGCCCTCGCCTGGTGGGGGCAAGATCACTTCGAGCGGATACCCTCCGAGCGAATAGCAGCGTGCGCTCAGAGAAGCGCCTGGAGCGGTCCAACGGCGGGCAGCGCTGGCACCGCTGGATCGGCACCACGTACGGACAGCAAAGAGACCCGGAATCGGCGGGAATTCGGGTCTCTGGCCCCCCTGCACAGGACCTGAACCCTGTGACGGACAAGACGAGGCCAAGGCTCTGGCACCGCTGGTCCCAGCTGAGTTGGTAAGTCCGAGATTGTTCAGAGCGGTGACCGCACAACTGCGGCCACCGCATGGCCAGCCCCGCGATAGCGAGCCAATCACACCCCTCCGAGCGCGACGATCGACATCACGAGACCAGCGAGTCCCAGCAAACCGGCGACGGTGATTCCAATCCACTCGCGTCGGGCGGTGCGTTTAGCAGTGGCCCGGTCCTCATTGCGAGCATCGTCCGCCGCAACCTTGGCCGCCGCTGCGTCGGCCCGGTCGGCGTTGTAGCTGTCCTGGAGCAACCTAATCTGATCGGCCTGCATCGACAGGAGAGCCTCCGTCCAATCGGGGATCTCGACCACGTCGGCTGCGGGCGGCTGGACATCAGTGGGCTCGGCGTGCTGCCAGGCGAATCTGAATTTGGGGAGGTCAACCAGTGACGAGGCAGGGAGAGCCGGCAGAGTTGCCGTGGCGAGTTCTCGGTAACGTCGCCCGAGCGAATCCACAGCTCCGGCAGCCCGGCCAGCCTTCGTCACCTTCGCAAGGAACGACTCAACTCCTGGCTGCATGCGGCTACGCAGCAGCTGGTCGTATTTGCGGGCGTTCGCATAGTCAGGGTGGTTCTTGTCTTTGAGGATCTCCGCAAGCTCCCTGAGGCTCCGCTTGCCGATTGCGTTCACCGCAGGAGCATCGCTAAGAGGGGAAGTAGGAGGCAGGTCCTCCCAGCGCCCACCTGGTCGCTGAACTCTGATCCGGCGCTCCGGTCCTTCGCTCTCTGAGGCGTCCTCAGTCATACTCCCTGACTGTACGCAGCCGCGTCCGTGATGGCGCTGTTGGTGTAGCCAGCGCGGAGCGAGACCAGCCTCGGGGCGTGTCCCTGTGAGGGTCGAAGTCGTCGTCCCCGCCGCCTGTTCCGCGAGTGATAGCGCTGGGCTACCGCTGGGTCGGCACCATGTAATGAAGGGGCGGGTCCGGAATTGGCGGGATTCCGGGCCTACGGTGCCCCGTACAGGACTTGAACCTGTGACCGAGAGATTATGAGTCTCCTGCTCTGACCAGCTGAGCTAACGGGGCCGCGCGGCACAAGCCGCGCAAGGATCCTACTGCCTCGGACAGTCGGCGCAGGTGAGGACCCACGCGGCGGGACGGCGTCCGGCTCGGTACGCTCGAGAGCGAGCGACGGGTGGCACGGCCGGGGGCTGCCGACCCGCCCCGTGAGCCAAGGACGGCGACATGGGTATCGAACCGGGCGAGGGCACCGAGGCCGTGACCGCGCGGAGCCGGCGGCTGATGCTGCTGCTCGCCGCCGCGATGTTCGTGCTGGTGGTCGACACCTCGCTGATGAACGTGTCGATCTCCGCCGTCATCCGGGACCTGGACACCACGGCCGGGGGAGTGCAGTCCGCCATCGCGCTCGAAGCGCTGGTCTCGGCCGCGTTCATCCTGATCAACAGCAAGGTGGGCGACCTGATCGGGCGCAAGCGCGCGTACGTGCTGGGGCTGCTGGCGTACGCGACCGGGGCGCTGGCGATGACGCTCGCCCAGAGCCTCACGGCGATCGTCATCTTCTGGGCGATCATCGGCGGGCTCGGGGCCTCGCTGCTCCTGCCGGCGATGCAGTCGCTGATCCACGGCAACTTCGAGGGCGGGGCCCAGAAGCAGGCGTACGCGATGGTCGGCGCGGCGGCCGCCATCGCCGCCGCTGTCGGCCCGCTGCTCGGCGGCTTCGTCACCACGTACCTGTCGTGGCGGGTCGGGTTCGGTCTGGAGGCGCTCATCATCGCCGTCGTCCTGGCCCAGATCCGGCTGGTGCGCGACGTCCCCTACACCGGCTCCCGCCAGGTCGACGTCGTCGGTGCGATCCTGTCCGTCATCGGCATGGGCGGCGTGGTGCTCGGCATCCTGGTCTGGCAGGAGGGCGGCGAGCTCGTCGGCGTGCTCATCCTGGTCGGGCTCGTGGCGCTGGTCGCGCTCGCCCGCTGGCTCGTGCGGCGCGAGCGCGAGCGCCGGGTCCCGCTGCTCGACCCCGACCTGTTCCGCCACCCCACCTTCACCACCGGGGTCACCGGGCAGATGCTCCAGCAGGTCACGCTGGGCGGGGCCATGATCGCCCTGCCGCTGTTCCTGCAGATGACCCTGGAGTACAACGCCCTCCAGGCGGGCCTTGCCCTGACCCCGCTCTCGCTCACGATGTTCGCCGCGGCGCTCGTTGCGGGACGCCGGGGCGGCAACCGGCGTCCGGCCGCGATCATCCGCACCGGGTTCCTGCTGGCGTGCCTCGGGATTGCCGTCATCATCCCGTTCGTCCCGCGCGTCGACAGCGGCTGGTACCTCGTGCTCCCGCTCGCGATCACGGGCTGCGGCCTGGGCCTGCTCGTCTCGCAGCTCAACAACTACACCCTCGCCCCCATCGAGGAGGAGCGTGTCAGCGAGGCAGCCGGCGTCAACTCCGCCGCCGGGTCCTTCGGCCTCTCCTTCGGGCTCGCCATGTCGGGCGGCATCCTGCTCGCCGCCCTCGCCCTCGGCTTCAACCAGCTCACCGCGGACAACCCGGTCATCCCCGAGGCCGAGCAGCAGCAGATCGCCGCCGCGCTCGAGACCGACGCCGAGGTCATGAGCAACACCGCGCTCGCCGAGCAGATCACCGGACAGCCCCCGGAGGTCGAGGCCGAGGTGCTCGCCATCAACGACGAGGCCCGCAACCGCTCCCTCCAGGTGGCCCTGCTCGTCCCGCTGCTCGCGAGCCTCGTCGGGCTCGGCAACTCCTTCCGCATGCTGCGGCTGCCCGACCACAAGCCGTCGTCGTCGCTCGACGGGACCGACCTCGGCTGAACCCGGCCCTGGCCCGGCGCCGGCCCGCGTCCATGGGAAATGTCCTGGCGCGCGCCCGACGTCCGCCCGTAGGTTCTGCGAGCCACACCCCCAACACGACTGGAGCACTCCCATGTCCTCGAACTTCCCGGTCGCCCTGTCGGGCGCCCGGGCCCGGACCCTCATGTGGGCGCACGAGCACGACGTCGACCACGCGGCGCTGAACCAGCTCCGCAACATCTCCGCCCTGCCCTGGGTCGAGGGCGTCCGCGTGATGCCCGACGTCCACCTCGGCAAGGGCGCGACCGTCGGCTCCGTCATCGCCATGCGCGACGCCGTGTCGCCCAACGCCGTCGGCGTCGACATCGGCTGCGGCATGATCGGCGTCCGCACCTCGCTCACCGCCAGTGACCTGCCCGACGACCTCTCCCGCCTCCGCAAGCGGATCGAGGCCACCATCCCGGTCGGGTTCCACTCGCACGACGAGCAGGTCGACCTGCGCCGGCTGCGGCCCGTCAAGGGGTCCGGCGGCCAGGAGCGGCTGCGCGGCGAGCAGATGTTCTGGGACCGGTTCGAGACCCTCCACCCCAAGGTCCGGCAGCTCGAGACCCGGGCGCGCAAGCAGCTCGGCTCCCTCGGCGGCGGCAACCACTTCGTCGAGGTGTGCCTGGACCAGGACGACCAGGTCTGGCTCCAGCTCCACTCCGGCTCCCGCAACATCGGCAAGGAGCTCGCCGAGCACCACGTCCGCATCGCCAAGGACCTGGAGCACAACAAGGGCCTCGTCGACCGCGAGCTCGCCGTGTTCCTCTCCGGCACGCCCCAGATGGACGCGTACCTCAACGACCTCTGGTGGGCGCAGGAGTACGCCGCCCGCTCGCGGGCGGTCATGATGGCGCTCGCGGTCCAGGCGGTCCGGGAGGAGTTCGCGGAGCTGCCCGACGGCGGCCGGGAGCTCACCTTCGACGAGGGCGTGAACGTGCACCACAACTACGTGGCGCGCGAGCAGATCGACGGCGCGGAGCTGATCGTCACCCGCAAGGGCGCGATCCGGGCGGGCCAGGGCGACCTGGGCCTCATCCCCGGGTCGATGGGCACGGGCTCCTACGTGGTGCGCGGGCTCGGCAACCCGGAGTCGTACTGGTCGGCGTCGCACGGCGCGGGCCGGCGGATGTCGCGGACCAAGGCCAAGAAGGAGTTCACCCTGGACGACCTCGCGGCCCAGACCGCGGGCGTCGAGTGCCGCAAGGACCAGGGGGTGCTGGACGAGATCCCCGGCGCCTACAAGGACCTCGACGCCGTGATCGCGGCCCAGTCCGACCTCGTCGAGGTCGTGGCGCGGCTGCGGACGGTGCTCTGCGTCAAGGGCTGAGCCCTTTTCGGGGCTGAGCGAAGGCGGCCGTCGTGGCCCGGGAATCCGGGTCGCGGTGGCCGCCTTCTGCGTCCGGGGCCACAGTTGGTTCCAGGTCGAGGAGGTGGCCGACGTGGACGAACGTGAACCGCAGCACGACGGCGGCACCGTCGAGAACCACGACGTGCGCTCCCTGCCCAAGCGGCGCCGTCGGACCCTGATCGCCCTGGGCCTGCTGCGGGCGTTCGCGACGTCGGGCCTGCTGGTGGCGCTCTACTACGTGCTGCCGCTCGACCGGTTCTCGGTGCCGTCGCTGGCGCTGGTCCTGGCGGTCGGCCTCGCGGCGCTCGGCGCGACGTCGTACTGGGAGATCCGCGCCATCGTCCGGTCCCGGTTCCCGGGCATGCGCGCGGTACAGGCCCTCGCGACGCTGGTCCCGTTCTTCCTGCTCCTGTTCGCGTCGACCTACTTCACGCTCAGCACCCGCGAGCCGACGACGTTCAGCGAGACGCTCAGCCGGACCGACGCCCTGTATTTCACGATCTCGACCTTCGCGACGGTCGGCTTCGGCGACATCGTGGCGCAGACCGACGCCGTGCGGCTGCTCGTCTCCGGGCAGATCCTGCTCGACCTGGTCATCCTCGGGCTGGGCATCCGGGTGCTCCTTGGCGCGGTGCAGCGGGGGCGGTCGGGCGGGGGCTGACCGGAGCCGGGCGCCGCGAGGCTGACTGACGGGGACCGGCTGGGACTGGAACCGGGGGCCGTGCCTCTGGCACCCTGTGCGCGGTGAGCACCACCCCGGGCGAGACTCTCGCCCGCCCCCGCCCGGCAGCGCAGCCGGAGGCCCCAGCCGTCTCGGCGTGGGTCCGCGGGCTCGTCGTCCTGGTCTGGGTGGTGCTGCTCGCGCACCTCGCCGCCACGTTCGTCTGGGCGGCGCCGGGGTACCTGACCGGGCGGCCCGACGGCGAGTCGGCCAGCGACCCGCCGTCGACGGGCGTGCACCAGGCGCTGGAGGGCTACATGACGCCGGTCTTCGCGCAGAACTGGTCGGTCTTCGCGCCCACGCCCCTGCACGTCGAGTACTCCCTGCGGGTGCGGGGCGTCTACGCGGGCGGGTCCGACGGCGACCTCGTGCCCGGGCCCTGGGTCGACACCACGGCCGTCGAGGTCCGCGCGCTGACCGGGCATCTGCTCCCGGCGGCGACCGAGCGCCCGTCCCGCCGCCTGGCCTCCGACCTCCGCGCCGCCTACCTGGCGCTGCCGGAGCGGGGGCGCGAGGTGGTGCTGGTGTCGCCGGTCAGGGGGAGCGGCGGGGACGCGGCAGCCGACGGGCCGGGTGGGGAGAGCGGGTCGACCGAGGACGCCGGGCCCTGGACCGACCTCCGGGCCGCGCTGCTCGACGCCGGGGGCGCGCCCGACGCCGTCGACACCTACCTCGGCCTGGACCGGGCGGCGGCCGCGTATGCGACGCAGGTGCTGGGAGCCTCCGGCGACCTGGCCGAGCCGGGTCCGGGCGTCCGTGCGGACGGTGCTGCCGACCTCATGTACGTGCAGGTGGACGTCGTGCGCCAGGCCGTCGCGCCGCAGGGGAGTGGCGAGCGTCCTGAGCCGAGCGAGCTCTTGGTCGGCGCCCGCCCGCCCGTCGTCGTACCCGGTCAGGACGGCGATGCGTTCCGCGCGACCTGGGACGCGCTCCGGGACGCCGCGGCTCTCGCCGACCGCGCAGACACCGCCGACCGCGCCGACGGACGCGAGCGCACCTCGTGACCCGCCTGCTCGACGCCGGCGTCCGCTGGATGACCGACCGCGCCCACGCGACCTATGGCGTCGCGCTGATGCGCATCGTGCTCGGCCTGGGCGTCGCCGGGTACGTCGCGGTGAACTTCCCGGCGCGCCAGGCCCTGTGGGGCACAGGCGCCCGCTGGACGACGCCGCTCGGCGGGCACGCCCTGACCAGCGGCCCGCTGCTGACCGCGTGCCTCGTCGCGCTGTTCCTGGTCGCGGTGCTGGTGGCCGCCGGTTGGCACGCTCGCTGGGCGGTGCCGCTGCTGCTCCTCGGCTGGTCGGGCCTGACGGCGATCAACCCGCTGATCGCCGACCAGGGCGACAACATCTCCCGCATACTGCTGGTCTACCTCTGCTTCGCGGACACGTCGGCCCGCTGGTCCCTGGATGCCCGACGGCGGGAGCGCCGCGCGGACCGCGCGGGATCAGCCCCGGTGGCGCCGCCGTCGTCGGCCCCGGAACCGGACCAGGAGCCGGGCCGCGAACCGAATCGGACCCAGGTGCGCAATCTGCTGCACAACGCCGCCGTGCTGGCCGTGGGCGTGCAGATCTGCCTGGTGTACGTGCTGTCGGGGCTGTTCAAGCTCCAGGGGGAGCAGTGGCGCGACGGTTCGGCGGTGTACTACCCGCTGTCGCTGCCACAGTTCCGGCCGTGGCCCCCACTGGCCGACCTCATCGCGGCCAACGACTGGCTCGTGGCCGCCGTGACATGGGGGACCCTCGCGCTCCAGCTCACGTTCCCGCTCCTGCTGCTGCAACGCCACACGCGGACGGCCGCCGTCGGCGGGGCGCTGCTCATGCACGCCGGCATCGCCGTCGTCATGGGCCTGCCGTTCTTCTCGCTCTTCATGATGGCGGGCGACTGCGTCTTCCTCGCGGATGACGCGGTCGCCCGCCGATCAGGTCAGCCCACCTGGTGGAGCCAGCGGACCGGCGCGCCCAGGCCGGCGTAGCGGAACGGCTCGAGCTCGTCGTCCCAGGCGGCGCCCAGGGCGAGGTCGAGGGCGTCCCGCATGGCGCGCGGGTCGGCGAGCTCCAGCGCGGCGCGGACCCGGTCCTCGGGCACCACGACGTTGCCGTGCACGTCGGTCATGGCGTGGAAGATGCCGAGGTCCGGGGTGTGGGACCAGCGGGCGCCGTCGGCGCCGTTGCTCGGATCCTCGGTCACCTCGTACCGCAGGTGGGACCACCCGCGCAGGGCGGACGCCAGCTTGGCGCCCGTACCCTGCGAACCCTGCCACGAGTACTCGGCGCGGTACAGGCCGCGCCCAGCAGGCTGCGCGGTCCAGTCCATGGAAACGCGCACGCCGAGGACGTTCCCCGCGGCCCACTCGATGTGGGGGCACAGGGCACGAGGTGCGGAATGCACGAAAAGCACACCCCGCGTGATGACACCGGCCATGTCTTCCTCCCTGGTTCGAGGTACGTCTTCCCCTACGTCCTCACCAGGGCGGTGACGCTGTGGTCGGCTGCACAGCGGTGCTTCGGACCACATCCTGCCCGATCCCTCGGAGACATGCGAGGCGAAACGACGCGCATGTCTCCGAAAGAATCACTTCGTACGACGAGTTCGTGCGGCACATTCTTGCCTAAAAGGACGTACCGCCACTAGAGCCCGGACGAATCTCCTGATGATTCATCCCACATGCGTGTTTTGTACGAAAAGGAGCCGAAGTCCCTCACAGGCGCGCGCGAAGCTCCCGCATCGCGGCCCGGCGGGTCTCCTTCTGGAGCCGGTCCAGGTAGACCATGCCGTCGAGGTGGTCGGTCTCGTGCTGGAGGCAGCGCGCCATGATGCCGGTGCCCTCGACCGTGACCGGCTCGCCGTCCAGGTTGATGCCCTCCACCCGCGCGTAGTTGGCGCGCACGGTGGGGTACCAGAGCCCGGGGACGGACAGGCAGCCCTCGCCGCCGTCCTGCTGCTCCTCGCCCAGCTCGACGATGCGCGGGTTGATCACGTAGCCGATCTCGCCCTCGATGTTCCACGAGAACGCGCGCAGCGAGACACCGATCTGGTTGGCGGCCAGGCCGGCGCGCCCCTCGTCGTCCACGGTCTCGACCAGGTCGGCGATCAGCCCGCGTACGCGGTCGTCGATCGTCGTCACGGTGTCGCACGGGGTGCGCAGCACGGGGTCGGGAACCAGTCGGATCTCACGCATTGCCATGCGCACATTCTCCCATGTCAGGACCGAGGGCCGCCGTCGGCACACCCCGGACATGTCAGACGCTCAGGTCACCGGGGTGACCTGAGCGCTGTC
>NZ_JBHWZO010000202.1:0-11545 GCF_042728455.1 Promicromonospora sp. NPDC060204 | reverse complement strand
GTCCGCGCCCCGGCGCGGACGAGCGGGCGCGGCCCGCCGTCGCGCGGGGATGCTCATGGTGGCTCCCGCGTTCCTGCACGCCCTGATCTGGATCGGCATCCCGGTGATCGCCGCGTTCGTGCTGTCGTTCACGTCCTACGACGTGCTCACGCAGCCCCGGTTCATCGGCATCCAGAACTACCTGGACGCGTTCGGCGACCCGGTGTTCCGCCGGGGCATGCTCAACACCCTGGTCTACGCGTTCTTCACCGTACCGGTCGCGATGGCGATCGCTCTGCTCATCGCCCTCATGCTCGACACGCAGCTGCGCGCCCGGGCGCTGTTCCGCACCGCGGTGTTCATCCCGCAGGTGACCGCCACCATCGCCGTCGCGCTGGTCTGGCTGTGGATCTACGACCCGCGCAGCGGCCTGCTCAACGCGGTGCTCAGCTTCTTCGGGCTGCCCGCGCAGAACTGGCTGTCGTCCACCACCTGGGCGATGCCCGCGGTCATCACCGTCGGCATCTGGCAGGGCATCGGCCTCAAGATGCTCATCTACCTGGCCGCCCTCCAGTCCCTGCCCAAGGACGTCTACGAGGCGGCGTCGGTCGACGGCGCCTCCCGGACCCGCCAGTTCTTCAGCCTCACGCTGCCGCTGCTGCGGCCCGCCACGTTCTTCGTCTTCGTCACCTCGGTCATCTCCGCCTTCCAGGCGTTCGACCTCATCTACATCCTCACCGACGGCGGACCGGCGAACACGACCACGATGATGACGTACGAGATCTACAAGTCGGCCTTCCGGGAGTTCCGCGTCGGCTACGCGTGCGCCCAGTCGATCGTGCTGTTCGTGTTCCTGCTGGTCCTGACCCTCGCCAACCGACGGCTCAACGGAGGCGACAGTGGCAGGCACTGATCTCGCCGCGGCCCCGCCGCGCACCACCCGCGGCACCGCCCGCGCCACCGGCGGGTTCGCCCGCACCCCGGCGGCCCGACGCCGGATCGAACGCGGCGCCCTCTACGTGGCGCTGACCGTCATCGCCGTGGTGATGGTGGTGCCCTTCGTGTGGATGATCCTCACCTCGCTCAAGACGCCCCAGGACATCGCGGCGAACCCGCCGGTGATCCTGCCGACGCAGTGGGCGTGGAGCAACTACACGGAGGCGCTCGCGGCCGCGCCGTTCCTGACGTACGCGCGCAACAGCCTGGTCATCGCCGTGAGCCACACGGCGATCAACCTGGTGGTCGCCTCCATGGCGGGCTACGCGCTGGCCCGGCTGCGCTTCCGCGGGTCGGAGCTGGTGTTCCTCGGCTTCGTCGCGGCGCTGATGATCCCGACCTACACCAAGATCATCCCCGAGTTCCTCATCGTGCGGTTCATGCCGCTGTTCGGGGGCAACGACATCCTGGGGCAGGGCGGCACCGGCTGGCTCGACACCTGGTGGGCCCTGATCGTCCCCGGTGCGGTGACTCCGTTCGCGGTGTTCCTGTTCCGCCAGTTCTACCTGGACCTGCCGGTGGAGCTGGAGGAGGCGGCGCGGCTCGACGGCGTCAGCGAGCTGGGCATCTGGGCGCGGATCATGACGCCGCTGGTCAAGCCCGCGTTCATCACGGTGGCGCTGCTGACCTTCGAGAGCTCCTGGAACAACTTCCTGTGGCCGCTGCTGGTCACCCGGAGCGACTCGATGCGGGTCATCCAGGTGGGGCTCTCGGTCTTCCGCACGGAGAACGACACCCAGTGGGCCTTCCTCATGGCGGGGACGACCCTGGCGACGCTGCCGATGGTGGTGCTGTTCCTGCTCGGCCAGAAGTACTTCGTCCGCGGTTTTGCGAACGCGGGCATCAAGTGACACCCGGGGATCAAGCGACACGGGGGCAACGGACGGCACGCGGCAGGGCGCCGCGTGCCGGAGAGAGAGGACTGCAGATGGCGATGGACATGACGGACGTACGGGTGCTCGTGACGGGCGCGGGGCACGGCATCGGCCGGGGGATCGCCCTGGCCCTGGCGGCCGCGGGGGCCGACGTCGTGGTGCACTACGGCAGCTCGGCCGACGCCGCGGCGGCGACTGTGGCGGACATCGAGGCGCTGGGCCGCAAGGCCGTGGCGCTGCGCGCCGACGTGACGGTGACCGAGGACGTCGACCGGCTCGTCGCCGAGGCCGTGGCGTTCCTGGGCGGGCTCGACGTGGTGGTCTGCAACGCGGGGCACCTGATCGGCCGCGTGCCGGTCGCCGAGATGAGCGACGAGCACTACGCCTCCGTCGTGGACGTCAACCTCGGCGCGACGTTCCGCACCTGCCGGGCTGCCATCCCGCACCTGCTGGAGTCGGACCGCCCGCGGATCGTCGCGATGTCCTCCCTCGCGGCGCACAACGGCGGCGGGCCCGGGTCGGTCGTGTACGCGGCGGCGAAGGCGGGCATCCGCGGGTTCGTCAAGGGCCTCGCCAAGGAGCTGGGCGCCCAGGGCGTCACGGTCAACGCCGTGGCCCCGGGGTACATCGCGGACACCGCGTTCCACGGCACGTTCAGCACCGCCGAGGCGCAGCAGAAGATGGTCGCCGGCACCCCGGTCGGCCGGCCCGGGACCGTGGACGACGTCGCCGCGGCCGTGCTGTACCTCGCCTCCCGCGAGGCGTCGTACATCACGGGCACCACGCTCGACGTCGACGGCGGGACCTGGCCGCGATGACCTCCCTGGCCCCGGAGCACACCGCCTTGGCCGGGCTGCCGCGCGAGCGCGGCGGCTGGTGGCACAACTTCGTCTGCCCGGTGCACGGCACGGAGCTCTCCCACGAGGGCATCCCGGGTCCGGTACCGCCCGCGGGCGGGGTGCGGTGCCCGCACGGCTGCCGGGTCGACTCCGAACCCGTGCGCGGCGCCTGGCTGGTGCTGAGCCACCAGGCGTGGGCGCGGCGCATCCGGGTGCTCGCGCACCGCGCCGCCCGCACGGGTTCGGACGCCGACCGGGACGAGGCCGTCGCGCTGCTCGCTGCCTACGCCGACGTCTACGCCGAGGTCACCGGCGGCGGCGAGCACGAGCGGGCGCAGGACTGGATGCTCCGGGGCCGGCTGTTCCACCAGGCGCTGACCGACGCGATCTGGTCCGTCTCGGTCGGCCACGCGGTGTGGTCGCTCGCCGAGTCCGCGCCCGAG
Source organism: Promicromonospora sp. NPDC060204 (assembly GCF_042728455.1). Taxonomy (NCBI): domain Bacteria; kingdom Bacillati; phylum Actinomycetota; class Actinomycetes; order Micrococcales; family Promicromonosporaceae; genus Promicromonospora; species Promicromonospora sp. NPDC060204. The sequence continues at coordinate 8,413 of NZ_JBHWZO010000202.1, read as the reverse complement.
CGGGCGGCGGAGCTGCGCCCGGTGCTCCCGGTGCTCGACGCGACCGCCGAGGCGGCGCGTGCGGCGCGCGACCGGCTCGTGGGCGAGGGCCGGTTCACCTCGAACTACACGGCCTGGCTGAACGCCGCCGGCCGGGTGTGCGCGCGGGCCGCGGCCCTCGTGCGGGCGGGCGGCGTCGCGGGGGAGGGCGCCGCGCCGTCGTCCCTGGACGACGACGAGTGGCTGGCCGGGGAGCACGGACAGCTCGCCCACGCGCTCGCCGCGACCACCCGCGGCGGCTGGGAGTGGGAGGCCAGCACGTACTACCACGGCTTCGTGCTGCGGGCCTACCTGCTGTCCCTGCGCGGTACCGACCCGGCGGCCCTGCCGCCCGCGGCCCGGGACCGGCTCGTCGCCATGGTCGACGTGCTCGCGAGCCTGGCCACCGACGACGGCATCCTGCCCGCGATCCACGACGGGCCGTACCTGCGCCCCCCGCTCGCGCTGGAGTGGACGGAGCTGTGCGCGCTCGCCGACGGGTTCGTGGCGGACGCCGGGCTCGCGGCCGTCGCCGCCCGCGCCCGCCGCGAGGTGGCGGCGGCCGGACCGGGCCACGGCCCGGGCGACCCGCTGGCGGACGAGCTGCGCGCCCTGCGCGGCGGCTGGTTCGCCGGCACGCCGCTCGTCGTCGACCGCCCGGCCCGTCCGGTAGTGAGTATCGACGAGGAGGTGGGGATCGCCGTCGTGCGCGCCGCGGGCATCCACGCCGTGCTCGACCACGGGCCGCACGGCGCGGGCCACGGGCACCACGACAAGCTGGCGCTGTACCTCTACGGGCAGCGGACCCCGTGGCAGCCCGACCCGGGCCAGGTGCCCTACGGGCACCCCGCGTGGCGCGACCACTACGCGTCCGCCGCCGCGCACCCGGGCGTGCGGGTGGACGACGGCGACCCCGCCGAGGCGACCGGCCGCCTGCTCGACCGCGACGAGCGGTCGCTGACCGTCGAGGTCCGCGGCGACGCGACGTCCTGGTACGACGGCGTCCGGGCGGTGCGCCGGCTCGTGGCCGGCGACGGCTACCTGCTCGACGTCGTGGTGGCGACCGCGGACCGGCCCCGGCGGCTCACGCTCGGGCTGCGGCCCGACGTCCCGCTGGCGGTGCGCCTCGACGGCGACGTCGTGCGCACCGGCTGGGACGGCGCGGAGCGGCTCGACGGCGTCCACGCCGCGCGGGCCGCCGGACCCGACGGGCCGGTGCCGGTGCGCGCCGTCGTCCGCCCCGGGCCCGGGCCCGCCGACGACCCGCAGCGCGAGCGTGCGCACGTCGACTGGACGGCGCACGGGGCGACGTCGGCGCTTTGGGTGTCCGTCTACCGGGCCGGTGCGGCCGACGGGACGGACGGCGCGCCCGTGGCCGGCGTCGAGCTGGACGCGGTCGAGATCCGGGTCCGGCGCGCCGACGGCGCGGTCGACGTGCACCGGCTGCCCGGGGAGGCGAACCATGACTGACACCGACCTGACCCGGCAGTCGGGCGCGGCCGACGCCCCCGGCGTGCCCCGGATGCTCCTGCTCGACGACGCGCGCCTGGCCGACCTGCGCTCCCGCCTCGACGGCGACCTCGCGCCGCAGTGGCGCCGGCTCGCCGAGCAGTGCGACCTGTACCGGCGCACCGCGCCGCCGGCGGAGCACCCGCTCGCGAGCATCACGTACCTGGGGCCGGCCGCCGCCAACCTGGCGCTCGCCTACCGGCTCACCGGGCAGCGGCACTACGTGGAGGAGGCGTGGCGCTGGATCTCGGCGGCCGTGTCCTTCGAGCACTGGGGCCGGGCGCACCTGCCCGACCACGACCTCGACGCGGGGTGGCTGCTGCACGGGCTGTCCCTGGCGTACACCTGGCTCGGGGACGACCTCGGGCCGGAGCGCGCGGAGGCGCTGCGCGCCAAGCTCGCCCTCCAAGGCCAGCGGCTGTACGAGTTCGCGGTGGCGAACGAGGGCTCCTGGTGGAGCAGCTCGTACTGGCAGAACCACCACTGGATCTGCCACACGGGCCTCGCGACCGTGGGCTACGCGCTCGGCGAGCGCGCCTGGACGGAGCGGGCCAAGGACGCGTTCGCGACCGTCATCGACGTGCTGCCGGCGGACGGCTCCGACATGGAGGGCGTCGTGTACTGGCGCTACGGCGTGCCGTGGCTCGCGACCTACCTCGACCTGCTCCAGCACACCGAGGGCGTCGACTGGTGGGACCGCTGCCGGTTCCTCGCCAACACCTTCTGGTACCGGCTGCACCAGGCCGCGCCCGGCTACGAGGAGATCGTCGACCACGGCGACTGCCACGACCGGCGCTCCGGGCACAGCGTGGCGCTCTACCGGATCCTGGCCGCGCGGTACGGGATCGGGGAGGCGCAGTGGCTCGCCGACACCGTCGCCGACCGCTTCTTCTGGCGCGAGGCCTACGAGAGCGGCGTCCGCCCGGGCGTGCTGCCCGAGGCGTGGGCCGAGCTGCTCTGGTACGACGCCGCCGTCGCACCCGTGGACCCGGCGACCACCGTGCCGCCGCAGACCGCGTTCGAGGACCTCGGCCTGCTGGTGCACCGCACCTCGTGGGACGACGACGCGACGCTGCTCTCGTTCAAGTCCTCGCCCGGCGGCGGCCGGACGGCGTGGGAGACCTCGCGCCGCATCGACGCCGAGCGCGGCTGGGACACCCTGAGCGCCGGCCACCACCACCCCGACGCCGGCTCGTTCGTGCTCGCCTCGCGCGGCGCGTGGCTGCTGGTCGACGAGGGCTACTCCAACCGCAAGCGCGCCGGGCACCACAACCTCGTGCTCGTGGACGGCCAGGGTTTCGCGGGGGAGGGCCGCTACCACGTCTACGCGGACGCGCCCCCGACCCGGACCGCCGACATGGTGGACGTCCTGGCCGAGGGCGGGTTCCTGCACGGCCGCGCCCGGACCGGGCGCATGTACCCGGACGAGCTCGGGGTCGAGTCCCTGGAGCGGACGATCGCCGTGCTGCCCTCGGGGCGCGTGGTCGTGGTCGACCGGGGCCGGGCCGCCGAGCCGCGGTCGTGGACCCTGCTCTTCCACGCCGACCACCCGGCCGAGGAGGCGGCGCCCGGGCCCGACGATGCCGGCGCCGGCGCCGGCCGGCACGTGCTGCGCAACGGCCGCGCCGGGGCCTGGCTCACCACGTACGCCCCGGGTGCGACGGGCGTGGGCAGCACGGTCGAGCGGGTCGTCACGGACGTCGAGGCCAACCCCACCTCCAGCACGCCGGACCTCGTGGTCACGCGCCGGATGCACACCCTGCGCGTGACGCCGCCCGCGGCGCGCGACCTGCTCGCGGTGACCGTGATCGAGCCGTTCGACGCCTTCCGGGCCGACTGCGCCGACGGTCCCGACCGCGCGAGCGGCCCGGCGGCGCGGCTGCTGCCGGCACGCGCCGGAGTCGCGGTCGACCTCGGGGACGGGGAGCGCGCCTACCTCGCGGGCCCCGACGGCCTGATCGACGCCGAGGGCGTGCGGACGCGAGCCCGGGCCGTGCTGGTCGCGGGCGGGGTCACGCGCGTGCTCGGGGCGGACGCATGACCGCCGCCGCGTCGACCCAGGTGCGCCCCGACGGCTCCCGCCAGTGGTCGCGGACGCTGCTGGGCTGGCTGGAGTGGCTCGCGCACCCCGTGCTCGCGGGCGTGGCGTTCGCCGTCCTGTGCGTCGGCGTGGTCACGTGGCTCCCCGCGCTCGCGGCGACGGCGCACGCGCTGCGCGCCTGGCGGGCCGACGGCGAGACGCGCACGTTCACCGGCGTCTTCCGCGCCTTCGGCATCTACCTGCGGCCGCTGCTGGTCCACGCGGTCGCCTCGACCGCCGGGCTGGCCCTGCTGGTGGTCGACGTCGTCTTCCTCGCGGGGCGGACCGGTCCCGCCGCCGTCGTCCTCGTGCTGCTCGCGCTGGGCCTGCTGCTCGTGGCCGTGCCCTACCACCTGGCGCTCGCCGTGGTGGCGGGCGCGGACCCCGCGGGCACGGCGCGCGGCTGGGTCGGGGACGCGCTGTGGTTCGGGTTCGGCTCGGTGGCGCGGGGGACGGCGCTGCTGGGCGCCGTCGTCGCGACGCCGGTGTTCTCCCTGGTGATCCCCGCCGGACCGCTGCTGCTGTCCGCGAGCGTGCCCGTGCTGGTGGGGCTCGTGATCCTCGACCAGACCGTAGCCCCCGACCGCACCGACCCGACGGAGGACGCATGACCGGCACCGCCCCGCTCGCCCGCCGCACCCTGCTCACGGGAGCCCTGGCCTCGACCGGCGCCCTGCTGGCCGGCTCCGCCCTGGCCGGCCCCGCCGTCGCCGGCCCGCGCACGCTGCCTGACGCCGGACCGGCGTCCGGAGCGGGGAGCCGCCGCGTCGCCTGGGTGCCGTCGTGGGCCACCGCCCACACCCGCCCGACGGCGACCGACCCGCTGGTCCAGGCGGGCGTGACCGACCGGACCGTCCGGCACGTGCTGCGCCTCAGCGCGGGGACGGTGCCGGACGCCGGAGCAGGCTCGGGCGGTGCGGCCGGGCGCCTGCGGGTGCGCCTGGCCGGGACGTTCTCGGCCCAGCCCACGCTGGTCGGCGCGGTGACCGTCGCCCGCCGCGCGCCCGGGCCCGCCGGGGCCGGGCCAGGCGTCGACCCGGCGACCGTGACCGCCGTGACCTTCGGCGGGGCACGTAGCGGCTGGCTCGCCGCCGGCGCGACGCTCGTCAGCGATCCCGTGTCCCTCGCCGTACCGGACGGCGGCGACCTCGTGGTCAGCCTGCACCTGCCCGGACCGACCGGGAGCCTGAGCTTTCACCGCAACGTCCACGCGACCGGCTACGTCGCCGCGGGCGACCGCACGGCCGACCCGGGCGACGCCTTCGCCGCGGAGGGCGCGGTCGCGACCCGCTCGGCGGTGCTCCTGTGCGGCGTCGACGTCGAGCGCCCGGGTGTTCCCGGCGTCGCCGTGCTGGGCGACTCGATCACCGAGGGCGTCGGCACGCCCGACGACGCCGACCTGCGGCTCACGGACCACCTTGCGCGGCGGCTCGCGGAGCGCGGCGGGCCGGTCGGGATCGCCAACCTCGGCATCAGCGGTAACCGGGTGCTGCTCGACGACGAGCGCTTCGGGCCGAGCGGTCAGGCGCGCCTCGACCGGGACGCGCTGGCGCTGCCCGGGGTGGACACGCTGCTCGTGGTGCTCGGCGTCAACGACCTGCAGCAGCCGCCCAGCCAGACCGATCCCGAGGTGATCCTCGCCGGGTACCGGCAGCTCGTGCTGCGCGCCCGCGACCGGGGACTGCGCGTGGTCGGCACCACGATCACGCCCTTCGGCGGCTGGCAGCGCTGGACACCCGCACTGGAGGAGGAGCGGCGGTACGTCAACGCCGCCCTGCTCGCCGGGGCCGGCGGCGAGGGCGGGCACGGCGGGCGGTCCGACGCCGGGGCGTTCGACGCCGTGGCCGACGTCGCCGCCGCGGTCGCCGATCCCGCGAACCCGGCCCGGCTGCTGCCCGCGTACGACAGCGGCGACGGCCTGCACCCCAGCCCCGCCGGCGCGGCGGCGATGGCGGCGGCGGTCGGCCGCCGCACGCTGCTGGGCTGACCCACCCCCGACTCCGCTCGTCCCCGCGACGGGCGGGTGCCGCGCGCCCGCGCGCGGCCGATCCACCGCACCGCACAGCACCACCGCACCGCCTTGACGACGCACCGCACCAGCTCAACGACGAGAGGGACCGTGATGGAGAACGACACCGCAACCGAGGGCTCCGGCCCGACCCGGCGCACCGTGCTCTTCGGCCTGGGCACGTTCGCGGGCGTGGCCGCCCTGGCGCCGTACGCCGCCCTGCCCGCCCGTGCGCTGCCCGCGGCCACTACCACCGAGCTGGTCGAGCGCTGGGCCGTGCTCCAGACCGGCGGCCCGGGGCTGGACCTCGCCGACACCCACGTGGCGGCCGCCGTCCGGCGCGTGGACCGGGCGGCGACCACCGTGCTGACCACCCTCGACCGGTCCGCGGGGCGCACGGCCCTGTGGGCCGACCTCGCCGACCGGACCCGGTCCACGAACGTGACCACGACCTTCAAGCGGCTGCGCTCCATCGCGGTGGCCTGGGCGACGCCCGGCACCTCGGTCGCGGGCGACCCGGCGGTGGCCGATGCCGTGGCCGACGGCCTCGGCTGGATGCACGACAACCTCTACGGCCCCGGCCTGCCGCGCTTCGACAACGACTGGGACTGGGAGATCGGCTCGGCCTCGGCCCTGGTCGACACCCTCGTGGTGCTGCGCGAGCACCTCGGCGCCGACCTCGCGCGCTCCACGGCCGCCGTCCACCACTACACGCCCGACCCGAACCTGTGGCGGGCCGACCGGCAGATCGCCACGGGGGCCAACCGCGTGTGGATCGCCACCGTGGTCGCCGTCCGCGCCGCGCTCGACGGCGACGGCGACGCGCTGCTCCGGGTCCGCGACGCCCTCAGCGACGTCGACGGCTCCGGCGCCAACAGCGTGCTCGCGTTCGTGGACGACTCGGCCGCCGCGGCGGGCACGGGGGAGGGCTTCTTCCGGGACGGCTCGTTCCTGCAGCACTGGAAGCACCCGTACAACGGCGGCTACGGCAAGGAGCTGCTCGGCACCCTGTCCTCGCTGCTGCACCTGCTGGGCGACTCGCCGTGGCAGGTCACCGACCCGGCCCTGGACAACGTCTACGCCTGGGTGACCGACGGGTTCGACCCGCTCATGGTGCGCGGCGACGTCGTCGCCTCGGTGTGCGGGCGGGAGATCGCGCGCCCGAGCAAGCAGGGCCACGCCTCGGCGCAGACGGTGGTCGAGGGCACGCTCCGGCTCATCCCGTCCGCCCCGGCGGCGCAGGCGGCGACCCTGACGGCGCTGGTCGCGCAGTGGATCGCCGAGGACACCTACCGCGACTTCCTCGCCGGCACCACGCCCGCGTCCGTCGTCGCCGCCAAGGCGCTCCTGGCCGCGGGGCCGACGCCGCGCGGGCCGCTCGTCGCGCAGCACCAGTACCCGGCCATGGACAAGGTGGTGCACCACCGCCCCGGCTTCGCGGTCAGCGTCAGTGCTTACTCCGCCCGCGTCTACAACTACGAGTCGATCCAGAACGAGAACCTGCACGGCTGGCACCTCTCCGACGGCATGGTGCTGCTGTACACGGACGACCTGGGGCACTACAGCGAGGACTACTGGCCCACCGTGGACCCCTACCGTCTGCCCGGCACCACCGTGGACACCGTGCGCCGCGCCGACGGGTCGGACCACCGCGCCACGAACGACGCGACGTGGGTGGGTGGCGCGACGCTGCCCGGCACCACGCTGGGCAGCTACGGGCAGGACCTGCGCGCCCAGGGCTCCGACCTGCGCGCGCACAAGAGCTGGTTCCTGCTCGACGACGTCGTGGTCTGCCTCGGCTCCGGCATCACGGCGCCGGGCGCCGCGGGCGCCGAGACCGTGGTGGAGAACCGCAAGCTGCGCGCCGGCGCCGCCCTCGTGGTCGACGGCGTGGACCAGCACGTGACCCCCGGCTGGTCCGCGACCCTGGACGACGTGCGCTGGTGCCACCTCGCGGGGACGTCCGGCTACGTCTTCCCCGACGGCGCCACCCTGCGCGCGCTGCGCGAGGACCGCACCCACACCTGGCGCGAGATCAACGTGAAGTACGGCACCGACACCCCCGTGACCCGTCCGTACCTGACCGCCTGGCTCGACCACGGCGCCGCGCCCGCCGACGCCGCCTACGCCTACGTCCTGCTGCCGGCCGCGTCGCCGGAAGAGACGCGGCTGTTCTCCGCGGCGTGCGGCACGACGGACGGCCTGCGGGTGCTCGCGCAGGACGCCGCCGCGCACGCCGTCGCGCTCGGCGGCACCGTCGCGGCGAACTTCTGGGGCGCGGGACGGGTCGCGCTGGACGCCGCGGCGGCGCCCGGCGCCCCGGGCGCCGGCGTCTCCGGCGCGCTCGTGGCCGACGGCGCCGCGTCGGTCGTGCTGCACGCCGGCCCGGCCGCCCCCGGGCAGCGGCCCACCCGCGTCGCGCTGAGCGACCCGACGCAGACCCGGACCCAGGTGGTCGTCGACCTGGAGGTGCCCGGGCTGCGCCTGGCCGCCGCCGACGCCGGTGTGACCGTCACGCGGCGGGGCACGGGCTGGCGGCTCGTCGCCGACGGCGCCGCGCTGCGCGGGGCGACCGTGACGGCGTCGTTCGTCTGACCGCCGTCCACGGATCCACGCCCACCCGATCCACGTCCACCGATCCACACCGATCCAGCCAGACCGATCCAGGAGGTAGCACTCATGAGCACGCACTCCGTCCGATCCCGTTCGTGGCACCGACGTTCCGTCGCCCTGCTGGCGGGCCTCGCGCTCGCCGGCTCCGCCGTCGTCCCGGTGGCGGGAGCGGCGCCGCTGACCTC
>NZ_JBHWZO010000201.1:0-11568 GCF_042728455.1 Promicromonospora sp. NPDC060204 | reverse complement strand
CCGGTTAACCGGTGCGCCGCAGCTCTTGTCTGCTACCCGAGGGTCAGCTGTCGCCGCCCGCGTTGCCGGACGTGCCGGCGGTGACGTCGAGCAGGCTGTACTTCTCGACGGCCTTGCTCACGACGTCGGCCGGGACCTCGCCACGGCGGGCGAGGACCTGCAGCGTACGGACCACCATCGACGGGCCGTCGATGAGGAAGAAGCGCCGTGCGGCGGCCCGGGTGTCGGAGAAGCCGAAGCCGTCCGCACCGAGCACCGCGTAGTCGCCGGGGACCCACGCACGGATCTGGTCGGGGACCAGGTGGTCGTAGTCGCTGGTGGCGACGAACGGCCCCTGGGCGCCGGACAGCTTCTCCGTGACGTACGGGGTGCGCAGCGGCGCCGACGGGTCGACGAGGGCGTCGTGCTCCGCCGCGAGGGCGTCGCGACGCAGCTCGTTCCAGCTCGTCACGGACCAGACGTCGGCCGAGACGCCCCAGTCCTCCTTGAGGAGCTGCTGCGCCTCCAGGGCCCACGGCACACCCACGCCGGAGGCGAGGAGCTGGGCCTTGGGACCCTCTGCGTCGGACACCGAGATGCGGTGGATGCCGCGCTTGATGCCCTCGACGTCGACGTCCTCCGGCTCGGCCGGCTGGACCATCGGCTCGTTGTACACCGTGAGGTAGTACATGACGTCCTGCGCGCGCCCGTCGGGCGTGCGGCCGTTCTCGGCCGGGCCGTACATGCGCTCGATGCCGTCGCGCACGATGTGCCGGATCTCGTACCCGTAGGCCGGGTCGTACTGCACGATCGCGGTGTTGGTGCCGGCGATGAGCGGGCTGTGGCCGTCGGCGTGCTGCAGGCCCTCACCCGTCAGGGTGGTGCGGCCCGCGGTGGCGCCGATGATGAAGCCGCGCGTGAGCTGGTCGCCGGCCGCCCAGAACTGGTCGCCCGTGCGCTGGAACCCGAACATCGAGTAGAAGATGTAGACCGGGATCATCGGCTCGCCGTGCGTGGCGTACGACGTGCCGACCGACTGGAACGCGGCCGCGGAACCGGCCTCGTTGATGCCGGTGTGCATGATCTGGCCGGACTCGGACTCCTTGTAGCTCAGCATGAGCTCGCGGTCCACGGCGAGGTAGTTCTGGCCGAGCGTGTTGAAGATCTTGGCGCTCGGGAAGATGGAGTCCAGACCGAAGGTCCGGGCCTCGTCCGGGATGATCGGCACGATGCGGTTGCCGAAGTCCTTGGCCTTGAACAGGTCCTTGAGCAGCCGGACGAACGACATGGTCGTGGCGACCTGCTGCGTGCCGGAGCCCTTCTTCAGCAGCTCGTAGGACTTGTCCTCCGGCAGCGTCAGGGTGGTCTTCGCCGTCGTCCGACGCTCCGGTACGAAACCACCGAGCTGACGGCGGCGCTCCAGCATGTACTGGATCTCCGGCGCATCGGGGCCCGGGTGGTAGTACGGCGGCAGGTACGGGTCGGCCTCGAGCTCGGCGTCCGAGATCGGGATGCGCAGGGAGTCGCGCAGCGTCTTGAGGTCGTCGCCCTTGAGCTTCTTCATCTGGTGCGTCGCGTTGCGGCCGGCGAAGCCGGCACCCAGGCCGTAGCCCTTGACGGTGTGCGCCAGGATGATGGTCGGCTGGCCCGTGTGCGCGCGCGCCGCGGAGTAGGCCGCGTACAGCTTGCGGTAGTCGTGGCCGCCGCGCTTCATGTTCCAGATGTCCTCGTCCGTCATGTTCTCGACGAGGGCCTTGGTCCGCGGGTCGCGCCCGAAGAAGTGCTCGCGGATGAACGCGCCGGACTCCGCGCGGTACGTCTGGTAGTCACCGTCAGGGGTGACGTTCATCAGGTTGACCAGCGCGCGGTCCTTGTCGGCGTTGAGCAGGGCGTCCCACTCGCGGCCCCACACGACCTTGATGACGTTCCAGCCGGCGCCCTTGAACTGGGCCTCCAGCTCCTGGACGATCTTGCCGTTGCCGCGCACCGGGCCGTCGAGGCGCTGCAGGTTGCAGTTGACGACGAAGGTCAGGTTGTCCAGCTGCTGCTGCGCGGCGTGCTGGATCATGCCGCGGCTCTCCGGCTCGTCCATCTCGCCGTCGCCGAGGAAGGCCCAGACGTCCTGCTGGCTGGTGTCCTTGATCCCGCGGTTGTGCAGGTACTTGTTGGTCCAGGCCTGGTAGACGGCCGACGCCGGGCCGAGGCCCATGCTGACGGTCGGGAACTCCCAGAAGTCCTGCATGAGGCGCGGGTGCGGGTACGACGGCAGGCCGCCGCCCGCGTGCGACTTCTCCTGGCGGAACCCGTCGAGCTGCTCCGCCGTCAGGCGGCCCTCGAGGTACCCGCGGGCGTAGACGCCGGGGGAGGCGTGGCCCTGGAAGTAGATCTGGTCGCCGCCGCCCGGGTGGTCCTTGCCGCGGAAGAAGTGGTTCAGGCCCACCTCGTAGAGCGTCGCGACGGACGCGTACGAGGAGATGTGGCCGCCGACGCCGAGGCCCTCGCGCTGGGCGCGCGTCACCATGACCGCCGCGTTCCAGCGGATCCACGAGCGGTAGCGACGTTCCATCGCCTCGTCGCCGGGGAAGTACGGCTCCTCGTGGACACCGATAGTGTTCACGTAGGGCGTCGCCATCGACGCGGGGATGCTCACGTTCCGCTCCCGCGCGCGGCGCAGCAGGTTGAGCATGACGTATCTGGCGCGGGGTCCGCCCTTGTCGTCGATCAGCCCGTCGAAGGACTCGACCCATTCCTCGGTCTCGGCCGGGTCGATGTCAGGTACGGCGCTGAGCAGACCGTTGATCAGCGGTCCGGTCTCGTCAAACGAAGCCACCAGCAACCTCTCTCGGTGTCGCGCGGCGCGGTCGCGGTTCGCGCTCCTCGCCGCCTCGTCAGGACCCGTCGCGTCGGCAGCGTCGCCACAGCTGGGGTTGCGGCTGTGCACGCCCACGCACAGGTGGTCCTATCTATTCTGTCCCCTCACAGCCTCCGTCCACACCATAGGGCGGTCAAGAGCGCGTGATCTGCGTTACGTCTGTGGCGGTTCGCACCAGTATTGATACCGGGTATCGCAATGTTGAGACTGAGTGCATGACCAGGGCGTTGCCGAGGTCGGATCGAATCATCGAAAAGACACCACACGTCCTGGTTGCGAGGCATTGCCGGGGTGCGTGCACTACCTTTGGCGACGGAGGGCCCGACGGCGGGCCGACAGAAGATGGACACGACCCGGCAACCAGTGCCGGACAAAGAGAGGAACGATCAACCAAGTGAGCACGGACACCCAGGGCGCGGGGCGCCTCGGCTTCGAGGCCGGCCAGGTCGTGCAGGAGTTCGGCTGGGGAGACGACGTCGACGAAGCGCTCCGCGCCGAGATCGAGAAGATCATCGGCAGCGAGCTCGAGGACGAGGACTTCGGTGACGTCACCGACGGCGTCATCCTCTGGTGGCGCGACGACGACGGCGACCTCACCGATGCACTGGTCGACGTGCAGACCGTCCTCGACGACGGCGGCCTGATCTGGATCTTCACGCCCAAGCCCGGGCGCGACGGCGAGGTGGGCCACGGAGACATCCAGGAGGCGGCCACCACCGCCGGCCTGCAGACCACGAGCACCTTCGCCATCGCGGAGGACTGGTCGGCCACGAAGCTCGGTTACCGGGGCCGGGGCAAGTAGCCGGTCATGACCGAGCTCTCCGGCGCGCCTGCTGCGACGGTGGTGCTGAAGCCGGGTGACCCTGCACCCGACTTCACGCTCCCCGACACCCACGGCACCCCGACCACGCTGTCCGACCTGCGTGGCACCCCGGTGCTGGTCGTCTTCGTGCCGTTCGCCTTCTCCGGCACCTGCACCGGCGAGCTGTGCGAGCTGCGCGACAACATCGAGGACTTCGAGACCGCCGGTGTGCGGCTCTTCGTGATCTCGACCGACGCGGTGTTCACGCTCAAGGCGTGGCAGGCCGCGGAGGGCTACCAGTTCGACCTCCTGTCGGACTTCTGGCCGCACGGCGAGGTCGCCCAGGCCTACGGGGTGTTCGACGAAGGGTCGGGCATCGCACTGCGCGGGTCGTTCCTGATCGACGCCGACGGGATCGTCCGGTGGAGCGTGGTCAACCCGCGCGGACAGGCGCGTGACCTGGAGGACTACCGTCGGGCGGTCGAGGAGATCTGACCCTGCCCTGGTCTGAGCCAGGTCGAAAATCTGGCCGGGTCTCGGGTGCTGGGCAGGTATTGTTGTCCGCTGCTGGTGTTGTGCTGCCGAGGCAGTGCTGCCGGGGCTCGTAGCTCAGTTGGTTAGAGCGCCACGTTTACACCGTGGATGTCGGGGGTTCGAATCCCTCCGGGCCCACTCGCTGCAGAGATGCAGCCTGACCTGCGTCGACGCTGCCTCCTCTTCTGGACTGCAGTAGACACTGCCGGACTCCTGTGGGCATTCGAATGCCTATCTCATGCCCACGGCTGCTGGCACCCTAGTGTTGGTGGGAGTTGACACGACCCTGGCGGGCGCGCAAGCGGAGCGAGTCCGAGCAGGTTGAGCGGAGGTGGGCGTATGTCGGCGACGAAGCTCCTGGTACTCGGTATCGTGCACCTCTCCGGCGGCGCGCATGGCTACCAGGTGCGGTCCGAACTGCAGAGCTGGGGTGCGGAGATCTGGGCCAATATCAAGCCCGGCTCGATTTATCACGCGCTGAAGAAGGCGGCGGCTGATGGCCTCCTCACCGAGCACGCCGAGCCGGGCAACTCCGGGCCGGAGCGCGTTCTGTACCGCGCGACAGCTCGGGGACGTGACGAGATGGTCGAACTGATCCGGGACGGTCTGCGGCGCACTCATGACCCCACCATGCTCGACGCGGCCATCGCCATGTTGCCCATGCTGACCAGGACAGATGCCATCGCGCACGTCAACGAGCGGGTCGCGCGCCTGGAAGCGGAGCTCGTAGAGCAGGCCAAGGGGTGGGAGAACCCGAGCCCCGACATTCCCGAACACGTCCGCGATCAGGCCGAGCTGTGGGCGGGACACGCACGCACCGAACTGGAGTGGGCGAAGACCCTGAGCAAACGACTGTCTGAGGGCGCCTACACCATGGCTGATGATCCGGGTTCGTGGCTAACGGCCCATGATCCCCTCAAGATGCGCTTCTAATCAACCTTGACTAGTAGCTCTTCCTCGCGTACTTTGGCCAAGTATTCAAACTTGACTAGCGCTCAACCAATCCGTTCACAACAACCGAGAGAGGGTGTCGAACCCATGGGAAGGTTCGCGATCGAGACGAGAGGGTTGAAGAAGAGTTTCGGCAAGACCCACGCGGTCGCCGGTGTGGATCTGGCCGTGAGCGCCGGGGGCGTGTACGGCGTGCTCGGTCCGAACGGGGCGGGCAAGACCACCACGATCCGCATGCTGGCCACGCTCCTGCACCCCGACGCCGGAGAGGCGCAAGTGCTCGGCTACGACGTCGTGCATGACGCCCGGGCGGTGCGGAGCAGGGTGGGCCTCACCGGGCAGTTCGCGTCGGTCGATGAGGACCTCACCGGGGTGGAGAACCTGTTGCTGCTCGCCAGGCTGCTCGGCTACTCGCGCCCGCGGGCCAGGCGGCGAGCGGCCGACCTGCTCGACGCGTTCGGCCTCGCCGATGCCGCCGACCGGCAGGTGAAGAAGTACTCCGGCGGGATGCGCCGGCGCATCGATATCGCAGCGAGCCTGGTCGTCCCCCCGGAACTGATCTTCCTCGACGAGCCGACCACCGGGCTCGACCCGCGCAGCAGGAACCAGGTGTGGGAGATCGTCAGGGGTTTGGTCGCCGAGGGCACCACCGTGTTGCTGACCACGCAGTACCTCGACGAGGCCGACCAGCTGGCCGACCGTATCGCGGTGATCGACCACGGCAAGGTGATCGCCGAGGGCTCCAGCGGCCAGCTCAAGGCATCGGTCGGCGCCGGCTCGCTGCACCTACGCCTCCGCGGCCCCGAGCAGCGGGCCGAGGCAGAGCGGGTCCTCGCCGCCGCTCTCGACGTGCCGATCGAGCTCTCCGCCGACCCGGTCGCGCTGTCCGCGCGGATCTCCGACCCCGAGCGGGTCGCCCGTTCGCTGGCCGAGCTGTCCCGCAGCGGCATCGACGTCACCGAGTTCGCGCTCGGCCAGCCGAGCCTGGACGAGGTGTTCCTCGCCCTGACCGGTCACCCGTCCGAGGAGACAACCAAGGAGGATGCCGCATGAATACCACGTCCACGGAGCAGGCGTCGGCGCCGGTCGCGCTGCGCAGTGTGCTGTCGGCCGGTGAGCGCCCGCCCCGACCCGGTCCGGTGCTCACCTCGTTGACATTCGGCTGGCGCGCTTTGCTGAAGATCAAGCACGTCCCGGAGCAGCTCGTCGACGTGACCATGTTCCCGATCATGTTCACGCTGATGTTCACCTACCTGTTCGGTGGCGCGCTCGCCGGGTCGACTGAGGAGTACCTGCAGTTCCTGCTGCCCGGCATCCTGGTGCAGGCGAACGTCATGATCACCATGAACACTGGCATCACGCTGAACACCGACATCCAGAAGGGGGTGTTCGACAGGTTCAGGTCACTTCCGGTGTGGCGACCATCCCCGCTGGTCGGCGCTCTGCTCGGTGATCTGGTGCGCTACTCGGTCGGGTCGGCGATCGTCATCGTGCTCGGCCTGGTCCTCGGGTTCCGGCCGGAGGGTGGCGCCCTCGGGGTGGTGCTCTCGGTGGTGCTGTTGCTGGTGTTCTCGTTCTGCCTGTCGTGGCTGTGGACGATGCTCAGCCTGATCCTGCGGACGCCGAACTCGGTGGCGGGGGTCAGCATGATGGTGATGTTCCCGCTGACGTTCGTGAGCAACATCTTCGTGGACCCGAGGACGATGCCCGGGTGGTTGCAGGCGGTCGTCGAGGTCAACCCGATCACCCACCTGGTGACCGTGGTGCGCGGCCTGATGGGCGGCTCGGTGCCCGCCGGGGAGATCGGCTGGGTGCTCGTCTCGTCCGTGCTTCTCGTCGCGGTCTTCGGTCCCATCACCATGGTCCTCTACCGCAACAAGAAGTAGTTGCCCTTCTCGTCGTGGCGGCCGTGATCGCAAGGGCGCGGTGGTCGCGCACCGTGGCCGTCGTCGGCACGCTGCTCAGGCGATGAGACAAACCTCTCGAACGGAGACGTGAGATGAACGAGATGGCCTTTCGCGTGACATCAGACGATGGCACCACCATCGGCTACGACCGGAAGGGAAGCGGCCCGGCTGTCGTCCTGGTAGGCGGCGCACTGGACGACGGAGCCGAGAACGCTTCCTTGGTACCTGCTCTCGCCGAGCACTTCACGGTCTACAACTATGCCCGTCGGGGACGCGGGGCGAGCGGCTTCACCGAGCCCTACGCCGCGGAAAGGGAGATCGAGGACCTGGATGCGTTGATCGCGGAGGCGGGCGGCTCGGCACACCTGTTCGGGGCGTCCTCTGGTGGCGCGCTGGCGCTGGAGGCCGCCGCAGCCGGGTCAGCCATCGACACGATCGCCGTGTGGGAGGTGCCCTATGCGGTCGGAGACGACCTGCGCTCGAGATTCGAGGAGTACGTCGCGGACACCCGACGCGCCTTCGACGCCGGGCGGGACGAGGAGGTTCTCGAACTGTTCATGCGCCTGACCGGCGCCTCCGACGACAACATCGCGGCCAGGAAAGCGGCAGGCAAGCAGACGGCGCATTGGGCGGACTCGGTCGCCCTCGCGCCCACAGTGGTCCACGACAGCGTCTTCCTCAACCGCTACCAATTGCCGGCCGATCGACTGGCAACGGTCACCCAACCGGTCCTGGTCACCACCGGAGGACCGATCACCGTCCCCTACATGGCAGGCCTGCCCTCGGACTTCTTCGACCGCGCGGCCGACGAGCTCGCAGACCTGCTACCCCACGCCCAACGGGAGACCCTCGACGTGCCGGATCACGTCGTCGACCCACACACCGTCGGCCCGCTGTTGCTACGGTTCTTCAGCAGCGAACACTGAGGGGCCTGCGCTCAGGTCAGGGCAGATTCCGCGGTTTGCACCGTGGATGTCGGGGGTTCGAATCCCTCCGGGCCCACTCGCTGCAGAAATGCAGCCTGACCTGCGTCGACGCTGCGCCCGCCGGACAATAGCGCGGTCGGACGCCGTCACCATGTCAGGTCGCGGCACGTCGACGGCGTCGCTCCGCCTTGGCCGCCACGTCCTCGACCTCCATGATCCTCCTGGCCTCGTCGAGATCGCCGAGGGCTGGTCGAACCCAGGTCATGTTCGGGTTCGAGTCCACGAGGAGCATCCGCACCAGCAAGGTGAGCGGGATGGCGAGGACCGCGCCCATGGGACCGAGCACCACCGCCCAGAACAGCACCGAGAAGAACGTGAGTGACTGGCTCAGCTGCACCGCGTTGCCGACCACTCGCGGCTGGATCAACGACTGGATCACTGCGTTGACGATGCCGTACACCACGATCACCGCGATCACGAGCGGCCAGCCGCCGACGAGCGCCCCGAACACGATCGGGGGCACGATCGCGATGAAGTACCCGATGTTCGGGATGAAGCTGCACAGGAACGCGAGCAGGCCCCAGAGCGCCGCGCCCGGTATGCCGAGCAGCATGAGCGCTATCCAGTTGACCGTGCCCTGGGCGACGCCGAGGAGCGTGGTGACCACCATGTACCGGCGGACGCCGATCGTGTAGGCGATGCCCGCGCTCGCCAGGCGGGGTCGGCTCGGGTGGATCCCACGCACCAGCGTCCTGGCGAACGACGAGTCCATCCCCATGAGCATCACCATCGTCAAGAGGATCACGGCGGCCGTCACGAACCCGCTCGCGCCGCCGACGATCTCACCGACGAATCCCAGCACCTTGTCCGGGTCGAACCACGACGAGATCTCGTCCACCTGATGCTGTCCGAACCCGATGCTCGTGAGCCAGGCACCGAGGTCGGACGTCCAGGACCGGAGCTCGTCCGTGTACTGCGGCAGGAGCGTCAGGAACTGGGCGAACGACACGAACAGTGCGCTGACGAACACAGCGAGCAGCAGTACTACCGCGAACACGACACCACACGTCGCGACGCCCCGCTTCGCCCCATGGCCTTCAAGCCAGGCGCGCAGCGGATAGACGCAGATCGTGAGCACGAGCGCGAAGAACGACCACACGAAGATCTCGGCGATGGCCGAGAGCCCGAAAGCCACGACCACGGCACCAGCCAGTCCCATCATCAGGTAGGCGGTGCGGTGCACAGGCGTCGGCATGGCGTCGACCTCCTGCGGGCCACCCACCTCGAACACCGGCCCAGGCCCGGTCTCTACGGGCGGCTTGCGGCGGTTCAACCACATGAGACTCCCCTTGCCCTCGCCGAAGACTCCCGAAGTGCGAGGTCAGCGTGCGTGCCGGAGCTGGCGCAGGTGTCACCCGAACAGGGTGACCCGCCGCGCGTCCCCGGCGACGAGGCGGTTGCACCGCGGGCACGTGTGTACCGACGGCGGTGGGCAGAATCCGGTGGTGCGTAGGAGGTGCGGCGATGATGCAGAGCCGGTGGGTTGGCGGGCCCGGGGCGTTCCGCGTGGTAACTTTGCTCCGCACCTGAGGGTGTCATCGCGGGGTGGAGCAGTTCGGTAGCTCGCTGGGCTCATAACCCAGAGGTCGCAGGTTCAAATCCTGTCCCCGCTACGTTGTGTGATGTCGCAGGACATCGAAGACAGCCGGACCTACGAAATCGTAGGTCCGGCTGTCTTGTTTCCGGGTTGGTCCGGACCTGTTCAGACCGCGAACAGCAGGCCCGCGCTGATCAGCACGACGACGGCCGTGGCGAAGTGGATCCCGAAGGCGACCGCCTTGCGCCCGCCGTGCCGCAGGACGATGACGGTGTCCCCGAGCGGCGCCAGCGCGACGGCGAGCATGAACCAGGCCTCGGCGTGCGCCCCGGCGAACGCGAGCAGCGCCAGCCCCACGATCCCGAACGTGGCGTCCCGCAGGCCCTTGATCTCAAGGTAGGCCCGGTCCTGCGTGGCCGGGATGCCGTAGCCGGCCGCGGCGGCGTAGGGCTGGAGCAGGAACCGCACCCCGATGAAGAGGATGAACAGGTTGAGCACCACGGCCAGGGCGTATGCGACGACGGTCATGTCAGGTCTCCTTGCTAGCGCTGATAGCTGATATAGCGACGCTAGCAGAGCAGGGACAGATTTCCTAGCAGTGCTAGAATCGGCGCATGGCAACAGAGACGCGCCGCGAGCGCGAGCGGGCTCAGCGCGAGGAGCTGATCGTCCGGGCCGCGCGCGAGCTGGCCGAGGCGGAGGGCTGGGACGCGGTCACGACGCGCCGGCTCGCCGCCGAGATCGAGTACAGCCAGCCCGTCCTCTACAGCCACTTCAAGGGCAAGGGCGCCATCATGACGGCGGTGGCCGCCGAGGGCTTCGAGGAGCTGGCGAAGGAGGTACGCGCCGCGCGTACTGCCGCCACCGGCGCGGCCGAGGTCCTGGCCGCGGTCGCGGCGGCGTACACGGACTTCGCCCGGAAGCGCCCGGCGCTCTACGACGCCATGTTCACGCACGCCGTCGAGGTCCAGTTCGCCACCGATGACGGCCCGGCCTACCTCCGTGAGGGGTTCGGCGAGCTGGTCGCGGCGGTCGAGCCGCTGGCTGGCGACGACGATCCGGGGGTGCTCACCGAGACCTTCTGGGCGAGCCTGCACGGGTTGGCGATGCTGGAGCGGAGCGGTCGGCTGCCCGCGGCGTTGCACGACCAGCGGCTGGGGCTGCTGATCGAGCGGTTCGCGGGGGCTAGCGGCTGACCAGGCCGGGTGCCGCCCCCTCCTCGACACGCACGCCGTCGGCTGTGGGAGTCAGTGTCGCCCTTGTACACCGGCAGGGTCCCCCGGGTTCGGGTGCGGCAAAGCTCCACCCGTCTGCGTAGCCGGCTATCGCTGAACGTGCGTGGGCGCATGCGCTGGCTCGCCCGCCCGCCCCGGGTTCCCACGTGTCCCAGCAGTAGGCAGGAGCTGGTCCGCGAGGGAGCGTGCGGTCGCCGCCAGTGTGACGACATCCATGCCGGTGCGTCCCATGAAGGTCAAGCCCTGCTGTGCGGCCAGAAGGGCCCGGGCCGTGCCAACCGGGTCGATGGTGGCACCCACGTCGCCCTCGGCCTGCGCTCGTCGCACGGCCTCGGCAAGTGTCGTCGTGGTTTCCTCGTACGCTCGTCGCGCCTCGGCGGCGACGGTGGGGTCGACGGCAGCCAGCTCGGTGGTGCTGTTGGCGAGCAGGCAGCCGCGCCGGGCGGCCACGCCTTCGGGGTCTCCTACCGGCATCATCACGAAGGAGCGCAGTCCTTCGAGAGCGCTCGGCGCCGAGTCGATCGACCGGCGCACCGCGCGGTCGAGCGACGCCACGTACCGGCGCAGCACCCGCAGGAACAGCTCGTGCTTGTCGCCGAAGGCGGCGTACAGGCTGCCCTTGCCCAGGCCGCTGACCCGCATGAGGTCCTGCAGCGAGGTCGCCGCGTAGCCCGCGTCCCAGAACTGGTCGCAGACCGCACGCAGCACCTCGTCCTCGTCGAACTGTCGTGGCCTGGCCATGTGCCCAGCGTAGATGTTCTTGAC
>NZ_JBHWZO010000200.1:0-11578 GCF_042728455.1 Promicromonospora sp. NPDC060204 | reverse complement strand
CGCCCCCTGGTGCGCCCCGACCCGGTTCCCCCTGTCCGGCCAGGTGTGTCAGGCAGTTGTCGGAGCCGCCTTGACCACCGGGCCCCACGCCAGCGGGTCGAGCGTGCGGGCGTCGTCGTCCGCGTCCCCGGCCCAGCGGCGCGCATCGGCAATAGTTGCTGCGAGCAGGTTCCTCAGGCGTGCGTCGACGTCCGGCACGAACGCCTCCGAGATGCCCTGCACCGCGGTGGAGACCACGCTCGGCGCGGCGTCACGGACGAACCTCTTGGGCCGCACGCTGGTGCCGGCGCAGAACCTCTCGGCCCAGGCCGCCGTCTTCGGTACGGCCGCCAGCGCGTCCTTGCTCTCCGGTGCGAGGGTGCCTGCCGGACGGTCCTCCAGGACGTCGAGCATGCGCTCGGAGCCGAGGACTGCGACGGCGAGCGTCTGCTGCCGGTCCGCGGGCGACACCGGCAGCGCCGTCTGCGCGGCGCGCAGCGCGATCCGCACGTCCCAGCGCGGGTCGGTGCTGGTCAGGCCGATGACCGACGGGATGAGTGGTGCGAGCTGCGGGCGGGCGTGGTCCGCCGTCAGGTCGTTCACCGCGCGCGCCAGCATCGCGATGAGCGGGTGCGTGCAGGCTGGATGGTCGCTCCACTTCTCCCCCGCGAGGAAGGAGGCGAGCTCCATGAAGCACGCGCCCTTCTTGGGGTTGCGGTGCTTCCCACGGCCCAGCATGGGCAAGATGTCGTACGTTCCAGCTTCGGTTCCGGTCACGATCCACCCCCGAATTGGGTCCGCTGCTACTTCCAGTGTGCGTCTGCTGTGACGTAGATCGCAATAGTGGGGCTGTGAACTCCCTGAATCTCGCCCGCCCAGTGTCTCGCCGCGCGGCCCGCGGGGCATCTCGAGCGCCCGCCGAGGCGTCTGCCGGTGGCCCTGAGGTGCACTAAGGCACCTCAGGGCCACCTCAGGCCCGCGCGGGGGTACCTCAGACGCCGCTCTGAGGTACCCCGTCGGCCAGGACTGGCCGACCTCCCGATCCGCACCCCCGCGACTCAGGACGAGTGTCTTCCTCATCAGCCGGACGGGCACACGGCCCGCCGGGGACATCGGAGGAATCATGTCGTTGTGGGGACCCGCGGTCGACGCGGAGATCGAGTACCGACAGAGCCAGGCCAAGAACGCCTGGCGCAGCAAGCGGCCGACCGCCGCGGACCGTGCCGCCCGCCTGGAGCGGCGCGCCGCACGTGCGAACCGCACGGAGCAGATCAGGAAGGGCATCGCGGGCATGCGCCCCGCAACCGCCAAGCGGCACGGCCTGTTCGCGTGACGACGGTGGGCGCCGGCGCCCTGGGCGCCGGCTCGGTGGAACCAGAGAAAGGCCAGGCCAGGGGGATTGTCAGTGACCGGTGGCACGATGTGCAGGTGCGACGGTCTACGACGATCCCCCTGGTCTCCCGGCAGGAGCAGGTTGCCTCCCTCCTGCTGGCGGTGGGACGCGCCTCGGCAGGCCGCCCGGGCCTCGTGCTCGTGGGCGGCGACGCCGGTGTGGGCAAGACCCGCCTGATCGGCCACGTCGCGCAGGCGGCGGAGCAGGCGGGGGCCAGCGCCGTCGTCGTGCACTGCGTCGACCTGGGCCAGGTCGGCATCCCCTACCTCCCCTTCACGGAGGCACTCACCCAGCTGCAGGCCGGGGCCGCTGGGCCCGACGCCGCCGCGCGGGTCACCGAGCTCGTCGCGGAGCGGCCGGCGCTGTGGCGGCTCCTGGAGCCCGGCAGCAGCGCCGACGCCGACCACGACGAACGGCTCCAGCTCTTCGAGGGCATCGCGCGCAGCCTGGCGGTCGCCGGCGCGCCCGAGCGCCCGCTCGTGCTCGTCGTCGAGGACGCACACTGGGCCGACGCGTCGACGCGCGACGTGCTGCGCTTCCTCGCCGCCCGCGCCCGCTCCGAGAACGTCCTGCTCGTGGTCACCTACCGGGCGGACGACGTCGACCGCCGGCACCCGCTGCGCCCGTTGCTCGCCGAGCTGTCCCGGCTGGAGCACGTGGAGCGGATCGACCTGCAGCCCTTCACCGAGGACGAGCTGCGCGAGTTCACCACCGCCCTGGCCGGCCGGCCCCTGCCTGCCGCCGGCTTCGCCGACGTGCTGGACCGGTCCGAGGGCAACGCCTTCTTCGCGGAGGAGCTCCTGGACGCCGGGCCGGACTCCGCCAGCCTGCCCTGGACGCTCACCGAGGTGCTCCGCACCCGGCTGGAACGGCTGGACCCCGAGGTGCAGCAGGTGCTGCGCATCGCGTCGGTCGCCGGACGCCGCGTGCGCGAGGAGCTGCTGCGGGCCGCGGCCGCCCGCTGGGGCGCGCACGACGTCGACGCCGCGCTGCGCGAGGCCGTGACCCAGCAGGTGCTCGTCGTGTCCGGCGTCCACCTGGAGTTCCGGCACGCGCTGCTCGCCGAGGCCCTGTACGCCGACCTGCTGCCCGGCGAGCGGTCGTCGGTGCACCGCGCCTACCTCGCGGTGATCGAGCAGGACGGGCCCGACGGCATGCCGATCGGCAGCGCGGCCGAGCGCGCCCACCACGCCTACGAGGGCCACGACCTGCCCGCGGCGCTGTCCGCGTCGCGCGACGCCGCCCTCCGGGCCCGAAGGCTGCTCGCCCCCGAGGAGGAGCTCCGCCACTGGGAGCAGGTGCTCGCCCTGTGGGAGTCCGTGCCGGACGCAGAGGAGCGGATCGGTCGCGACCGGGTCGACGTCGCGGTCGCGGCGGGCGAGGCCGCAGCACGCGCCGGCGACCCGATGCGGGCGGTCAAGCTGACGCAGCGCGCGGTCGACGGGGCCGTCGATCCCATGCGCCGGGCCGGGCTGCGGCACGTGCTCGTGCACCGGTACCTCGACCTGCCCACCTGGGACGAGGTGCCCGGCCAGGTCGAGGCGGCGATCGAGGACCTCCGGGCCGCCCTCGAGATGCTGCCCGAGCGCAGCCCGGAGCGGATCTGGACCAACGCGCTGCTGGCGCGGGTCACGATGATCATCGACCTGGACGACGACGCCCGCGGGCACGCCCAGTGCGCCATCGAGGAGGCGCGGTCCGTCGGGCAGCCCGGTGCCCTCGCCGCGGCGCTCTCGACCCTCGCCGTGCTCGACGTGGCCGACCCGGACCGGGCCGCGGCACTCCTCGACGAGGCCCGTACGGCGGCGACCGAGGCCGGGGACGTGCTCACGGAGATGCGCACGCTCTACAACGCCACGGCCAACCGGTTCTACGCGGGCGAGCTCGAGGCCGCCCAGCAGCGGGTGGAGCACGCGCTCGCCCGGGCCGAGGAGCTCGGGCTGGCCTGGAGCACGCCGACCGTCAACCTCCGGATCCTGCAGGAGGTCATGCTCTACTTCCGCGGCGACCTGTCGCCGCGACCCGCCGGCGGGGTACCGGCCACGCACAAGCACGTGCTGGAGGCCACCCAGATGTACGCGGCGGTGGCGCGCGGCGACGCCGACGCCATCCCGCGCGGCGAGGCCCTCTTCGACCACTGGCAGAGCGACGGCCAGATCGCCCTGATCGGCGGCGGCAGCCTGGTCGACGCCCTGACCTGGGCGGGCCGGTACGACGACGCCGCTGCCCTGGCGGTGCGGATCACCGACCACCTGGGCGAGGTGTGGACCGAGGTGTTCCTCGGCCGGATCTGGCTGTCCGCGCTGGCGATCGCGGCCCTGGCCGACGCCGCGCAGGCCGACCGGTCCGCGGGCCGCGCGGGTGCCCCCGGCTCGGCCGCCGCCACCGCCGTCGAGACGCGCGCGGCCGAACGCCTCGACGCCGGGGACGCGCTCCTGGCGATCGCCCGCGAGACGGCGCAGCGCGGGCGTCCCCGCGGCGGCGTGCTCGGCCCCGAGGGGCGGGCCTGGCTGCAGCGGGCCGCCGCCGAGAACGCCCGGCTCCACGCGGTCGTGGGCAGCACCGCGGGTGCCGGCAGCGCTGAGCGGGCGGCCGCAGACCTGTGGCGGGAGGCCGCCGCGAGCTGGCAGGACACGGTGAACGCCTTCGACTTCGGGTACCGCTACGAGGTGGCGCGCTCGCGCTACCGGTGGGCCGAGGCGCTGCTGGGCGCCGGTGAGCGGCAGGCCGCGGAGGTCGAGGCCGCCGAGGCGCTCTCGGCCGCGGAGGACATGGGCGCGCAGCCCCTGGCCGACGCGGTCCGGGCGCTCGCCCGGCGGGCGCGGCTCGACCTGCCGGGGGTCCGCCGCGCGACGGCGTCGACCCTCACGGAGCGCGAGGAGGAGGTGCTCGGCCTGGTCGCGCAGGGGCTGTCCAACCGGCAGATCGGCGAGCGGCTGTTCATCTCGACCAAGACGGTGAGCGTGCACGTGTCCAACCTGCTGGCCAAGCTCGGCGCCTCGGGCCGGGCGGAGGCGGTAAGCGTCGCCCACCAGCGCGGCCTGCTCGAGGTGTGACCGGGAACGGGCAGGCTACCTGCCCGGCGCAAAAGGGACACATCCGGTACATCTGTCGCGCACGCGTCCTTCTCTCGCAATACTGATGGGATGCCGACGGACCTCCAGGCGCTGCGAGACCTCGAGCACGTCGGTCTCGCTGCTCCCACAGCGGATGAGGCCTTTGACCGGTTTGCTCGCCTGGTGCGGCGGCACCTGCGGGTCCCGGCCGCCGTCGTCTACTTCGTGGTCCGGGAGGGCCAGGTCCTCGCGGGAGCGTCCGGAGTGCCGGAGCCGATGCAGTCCAACCGGCTGCTGCAGCACCCGGGCACGCTGACCAACGTCATCACGGCGCGCGGCGAGCCGGTCGTCACGGTGGACGCCCGCGCGGACCCGCTCCTGTGCGACAACTACCTGGTCCGGGAGATGGGCCTGGTCGCCCTCGCCGGCTACCCCGTCTTCGACCTGCGCGGGCGCGCCGTCGGTGCGCTGTGCGCCGTGGACGACCAGCCCCGTGAGTGGTCGCAGGACGACCTGGACTCCCTCGCCGACCTCGCCGCGGCCTGCACCGCCGAGCTGCGCCTGCGCGCCGAGCGCGAGCGCGCACGCCGCATCCAGGAGACCGCCGTGCGGGCGAACCGGCGCAGCCGGTTCCTGCTCTCGCTGAGCGAGGCCTTCGCGAACGCCAACACGATGGACCAGGTCGAAGAGGTCATCGTGGAGGTCGGCACCGCCGGGATCGGCGCGCGGTACTGCGCGTTCGCCCTCGCGGACGCCGACGGCCGCGGCATCACCTACCGGTCCCTCGTCCACGCCGAGCCGCAGTTCCCCCAGCGGCTACGCCAGACCAAGCTCGACGAGCAGCGTCCCCTGGCCGAGGCGGCCCGCACCGGCCGGCCCCTCTTCTTCCGCACCGGCGAGGAGCTGTTCTCGGCGTTCCCGGGGAAGGAGGAGTTCTGCGACCCGGAGGTCGGCGCCCGCGCCTACCTGCCCGTGGTGACGGCCGGCGCCGTGGTCGCCGTCATCATGCTGGCCTGGGAGCGCGACCGCGGGCCAGACCAGGACTCCTACGCGCTCCAGACCGGGCTGGCCCACTACACGGGCCACGCGCTGGAGCGGGCCCGGCTCCTGGAGGAGCGGCGGGAGTCCGCGAAGACCCTGCAGCGGGCGATGCTCAGCCGGCTGCCCGAGGTGGCGCACCTCGACATGGCGGCGACCTACTCGCCCGCCACGCGCTCCGACCAGATCGGCGGCGACTGGTACGACGCCGTGGCGGTGGACGACGACGCGACCATGTTCATGATCGGCGACGTGACCGGCCACGACATGCGCGCCGCGGCGAAGATGGGCCAGCTCAGGTCGTTGCTGCGGGCGTTCGCGTGGAGCCACGACGAGTCGCCGTCGGCCCTGCTGTCGCTGCTGGACAAGGCCAACTCCGGGCTGGGCCTGCTCGCCAGCGGGACCGCCGTGGTGGCCCGGCTGGAGCGGGTCGCCGGCGCGTACCAGCTCACCTGGTCCACCGCCGGGCACCCGCCGCCGCTCGTGCTCCGCGAGGACGGCACGGTCGAGCGCCTCTCGGTGCTCCCGGACATGATGCTCGGCGTGCGGCCCACGTCGAAGCGCACCGACCACGTGACGGCACTGCATCCCGGCGACACGCTCCTGCTGTACACGGACGGCCTCGCCGAGCAGCGCGGCACCACCCCCGACCAGTGGCTGAACCGCCTGCAGAAGACGCTCGGCGCGCTCGGCGACACGGCCACCGCGGCGCTGCCGGTCACCCTCGTGCGCCGCCTCGCCTCGGACGACCAGCGGGACGACGTCGCCGTGCTCGCGGTCCGCGTCCGGGCGGCGGCGCCGTCGGGCCCGCCGTCCCTCGGGCGCCCCGCCACGGCGGAGCGCAAGCTGGCCCCGTCGCTGCTGGACGTCGGCCCGGCCCGCATCTGGGTCGACGACGTGCTGGAGAGCTGCGGCGTGCCGATGCCGCTGCGCCGCACGGTGATGCTGCTGACGTCGGAGGTGCTGACCAACGCCGTCGACCACGGGCAGGCGCCGTTCACCGCCACGGTCGAGGTGGACCTGGACCGGCTGCGGGTGGGGGTGCGCGACTCGTCGACCGTGCAGCCCGAGCTGCGCGACCCGGCGGTCACCGAGTTCGGCGGCCGCGGCGTGCAGTTCCTCGAACGGCTCGCGTCGCGGTGGGGCGTGGACCGGCACGGCGGGGCGCCGCGCCCGAGCCACCGGCACGGCCCCCCGCGTGAGGGCCGGCGGACGGGCAAGACCGTCTGGTTCGAGCTCGACCTCGGGTGAACTTGGGCCCCGGGCTTCGGTCAGGGTCGAATCCACGAGAGCGTGTCAGTGGCTCCGCGTACGGTGTGAGCTATGGCACAGACAGCGTCACAACCTACGCAGAGCACCGGTGAGGACCTGGCCGGGGCCGAGCTCTCCGCTCAGCTCGAGGTGTACCGCCGCGAGCTGACCGGATACTGCTACCGCCTGCTGGGCGGCACCTTCGACGCCGACGACGCCGTGCAGGAGACCCTGCTGCGCGCGTGGCGTTCGTACGACCGGTTCGAGGGCCGTTCCTCGCTCCGCACCTGGCTGTACCGGATCGCCACCAACGTCTGCTTCGACCAGCTCGGCTCGAGCCGCGCCAAGCGGGAGCGCCCGATGGGCCTCGGCGCCGCGGCCGACCCGGTCGAGGAGAGCCTCACGATGGTGCTGCCCGAGTACGCGTGGGTCGAGCCGGTCCCGACCGAGCACGTGCTCCCCGGCGCGAGCGACCCCGCGGACACCGCCGTCGCGCGGGAGTCGGTGCGGCTCGCGTTCGTCGCGGCGCTGCAGCACCTGCCGGCCAAGCAGCGGGCGGTGCTGATCCTGCGCGAGGTGCTGCGCTGGCCGGCCGCCGAGGTGGCCACGCTGCTCGACACCTCCGTGGCGTCGGTGAACAGCGCGCTCCAGCGGGCGCGGGCGACGCTCGCCGAGAAGGCCCCCGACCGGTCCGGCACCTCGGAGGCGCCGACACAGGCGTCGGCCGACGAGACCGAGCTCCTGGAGCGGTACGTCGCGGCGTTCGAGCGCTACGACATGACCGCGCTGGCCAACCTGCTCCGCGAGGACGCGGTGATGAACATGCCGCCGTACGCGATGTGGCTGGAGGGCATCGAGAACATCCAGGCGTGGATGACCGGGCCCGGCAACGGGTGCGAGGGCTCGCGCTGCATGCCGATCCACGTCAACGGCACCCCGGGGTTCGCCCAGTACCGGGCGGACCCGAAGGGCGGCCACTACCCGTGGGGGATCGTGGTGCTGGAGAACGACGGCAAGCACATCACCGGCATCACCACTTTCATCGACACGGAGAAGTGGTTCCCTAGATTCGGCCTGCCGGACCACCTCGACTGACGTTTAGGCCATACCCTCGTCAGGGTGACTGTGCGATCCGTGGTGGTCGGCGTGGACCACAAGCACCCGGACCTGGCTCGGCGGGCAGCGTCGCTCGTCCAGTCGCTGGGTGGAAGCCTGATCGAGCTCGTGTGCGTGTGGGTCGACGAGACAGCCGTCTCGAACTCCCGGGGATTCACCGTGTCGGTGGATCCGGACATCGCCGTGCCCTCCGACGCCTACGGGGCCGACGTCCTGGCCGGGCTGAACCGGGCGATGGCCGACGTCGGCCTCCCCTGGTGCGCGCGGCGCGGTGCCGGCGACCCGGCGGCCGAGCTGGGGCGGGTGGCCGACGAGGTGGGGGCGGCGATGATCGTCGTCGGCGCCCACCGCTCGGGCCTGCGCGGCTGGACGACCAGCCTCGTGAGCGGGACCGTCGCGGGGCGGCTGATCCACAACCAGTCGCGCCCCGTCCTGGTGCTCCCCGAGACGATGTCGGCCCCGTGAGCGGTAGGTTCGTCCCAGACCTTTCGAGCCTCCACGAGGGAAAACGCCGCGTGACACGAGCACCGCACCGCGACTGGCGGTACGTCGGCCTGGTCGCACTGGGTGGCGCGGGCGGTTCGGTCGCGCGCTATTTCGTCGGCATCTGGTCCGGGATCCTGCTGACGCCGCTGACCTACCTGTTCCCGGACGCGGGCCACACGATTCTCTGGTTCCCGATCGGGACCCTCCTGGTGAACCTCGCCGGTGCGTTCGCGCTGGGCTACCTCCTGGAGGCCCTCGCCCGCCGCGGCCGCGAGACCGTCCGGCGCCGCAAGATCCGCCTCGGGATCGGCACGGGCGTGCTCGGCGGGTTCACCACCTATTCCGCGTTCGCCCTGGAGGTCCAGACGTTGATCGGCCAGGACATGGCGTGGCTCGCGCTGCTGTACGTGACGCTCACGCTCGTGGGCGGCACGGCGACGTGCCTCGGCGGGATCGCGCTGGCGGCACGCGCCGACCGGCGCCGGAAGGGCAGGTGACGGCGGTGCTCGCACTGCTCCTCGTGGCCGTCGGCGGCGGCCTGGGTGCCGCCGCCCGGTTCGTGGTCGACGGCGAGGTCAGGGCCCGGCACAACGGCGGGTTCCCGTGGGGCACGTTCGTGGTGAACGTGACCGGCTCGTTCCTGATCGGCGTGTTCTCGACCCTGACCCACACGCTGTCCTGGTACGGGGTGTCCACCGACGTCGCGCAGCTGGTCCAGTTCTCCCTGACCACGGGCCTGTGCGGCGGCTACACCACGTTCTCCACGGCCACGATGGAGTCAGTGCGACTGGCCCGGTCCGGCCGGCTCCGGCTCGCGCTGACGAACACCCTGGGCACGCTGCTGGTGACGGTGCTCGCGGCGACCGCGGGCGTGGCGGTGGGCGGCCTGTTCACACCGTGACGTCGCTCACCGGTATGTCGCCGGGGTTGAGCGCGCCGAGGAAGAGCTCTGCCAGCAGCACCCACTCGCCGAGCGGCCGTCGGCCGACGAACCGCGCCGCCTCCTCCGGCGTCCGGTTCACCAGCGCGATGTCGACGACGTACGAGTCGCCGCGCTCCCGCCAGACGACCGCGGCGTTCGTCCGCCGGTTCGACCCGAAGATCCCGGCCCGGAGCTCGTTCTCCGGCTTCTGGACCCGCTCGATCAGCGGGTAGTCCCCGCTGTGCCCCCAGCCCGACCACGCGAGGCTCAGGGCACGCTCGAGATCCGCCTTCGCGGAGGTCACGCGCGTCGTGCCGACCGCCGCCATCCCGAGGCCGAGGCCCTCGATGACCTCGGTCACCTGCTGTTCTTTGCTTGTCATGGTCGGACACTACGGGCACACCGGGCCAGAACCGACCTCCTGCGAGCATTTAGCCGCATTTGTCCCGCATTCTCGCTCGACAGCCCGCTTGTCGGTGGTGCGTGGCAGGCTTCGCAGCATGAGCCTCATGCTCCTCGACTCCGCCTCGCTGTACTTCCGCGCGTTCTTCGGCGTGCCCGACTCGCTGCGCGCGCCCAGCGGTGTGCCCGTGAACGCCGTCCGCGGCCTGCTGGACACCATCGCGTGGCTCGCCACGACGCACGGTCCCGACCGCATGGTCGCGTGCTGGGACGACGACTGGCGGCCCGCCTTCCGGGTCGAGGCGATCCCGAGCTACAAGGCGCACCGCGTCGCGCAGGAGGTGCCCGGCACCACGGGCATCGAGGAGGTGCCCGAGACGCTGCTCGCGCAGGTGCCGGTCATCAAGGACGTGCTGGCGGCGCTCGGCATCGCGCGCGTCGGCGTGCCCGGCTACGAGGCTGACGACGTCATCGGCACCCTGACCGCCCGGGCGGTCGAGCAGGGCGCCGGGCCGGTGGACATCGTCACGGGCGACCGCGACCTGTTCCAGCTCGTCGACGACGCAGCCGGGGTGCGCGTGCTGTACCCGGCGCGCGGCATCCGGGACCCCGACGTGGTGGACGAGAAGCGGCTGGCCGAGAAGTACGGCGTCGCCTCGGGCCAGGCCTACGCCGACATGGCGACGCTCCGGGGCGACCCGAGCGACGGCCTGCCGGGCGTGCCGGGGGTCGGCGAGAAGACCGCGGCCAAGCTGCTCGCCCAGTACGGCACGCTGGCGCGGATCCTCGCGGCGCGGGACGCCGGCGACAAGGGGCTCACCACCACGCAGCGCCGTCGCCTGCTGGAGGCCGACGAGTACCTGAAGGTCGCGCCGGTCGTGGTGCAGGTGGCGCGCGACGCTCCCCTGCCGGCGTTCGATCCGGCGGTCCCGACAGGACCCGCCGACCCGGAGGCGCTGGAGGCGCTCGTCGGGCAGTGGGGCCTGCGCTCCAGCGTCGACCGCGTCCGGACGGCGTTCGGCTGGGCGTGAGCGGGGCCCTGCTCAGGCGCTGACGGCCGCGTCGTAGCGGTCCAGCACCACCTGGACCAGTCGCGGGTCGGGCTTGTCGGCCCCGGCCGGGCCGGCGACCGGGTCGGTCACGACGTCGGCGCCCGCCTCGAGCACCCGGTCCAGGAAGTAGCCGGGAGCGAGCAGGTAGGACACGACGATCACGCTGCCGGAGCCCGACGTGCCCGCGCGGGCGGCGGCCACCGCGTCCGGGACGCGCGGCTCCGCGCCAGCACCGTACGACGGTGTGACGGGGCGGCCCAGGCGCTGGGCCAGCGCGCTGGCCACCTCCTCGACCGCTGTCGCCGCGGCCGCCACGGAGGACCCGGCGGCCGCGAGGACCACCGCGTCGTCCGGCCGGAACGGGCCGTGCGCCGCCTCGGCGGCGGCGTAGCGGTCGGCCAGGATGTCGACCAGCAGCGGGTGCGGGCCGAGGGGATCGGCCGCCACCGCACTGCCCTCGGCGGTCGCGGTGACGGCCGCGACGGCCTGCGCGATGTCGTGCCGCACGTGATACCCGGTGGACAGCAGCACCGGCACGACGACGGCGTCGGGCCCGCCCCCGTCGTCCTGCCCGCCGGAACGCCCGCCGGAACGTGCGGCGGCCCGGGCGTCGCGCACGGCCTCGGCGAGGACGTCGCCGACCTCGGGCTGCTGCACGTCCACGAACGCCTCGCGCACGTCGAGGTCCGGCCGGGCGACGCGGACGCCGTCGAGCAGCGCGCGCACGGCGGCCTGGCCGGCGGCGTCGTCGGTCCCGTGGGACGTGCCGATCAGGGTCGCGCTCATGCTCTCTCCCATTGGTCCTCACACCTCACAAGCAGTGCCGACGTCACAAGCAGTGCCGACTTCGGTCGGTTGCTTCGAGACCGGTCAATCGACCGAC